>CAZDRR010000001.1:0-138977 GCA_964507955.1 uncultured Candidatus Saccharibacteria bacterium
TTCCCTATGGGTGAGTTACCTTGTGGACATGCGAGGGCGATGAGGCCCCGCTCCTACCCCACACCACAAGCCATGAAAATTCAAACAAGAAAACACGATGTCAAAACCCCGAACGCCTTTACAGTGCATGAATTGAAAAACGGCGTGCGTTTCTTCACATCCCCGAAACATCTCCCATTTAGTCATTGTTTCGTTTCTCCTTACCTTTTTAGTTCTGCAACAATCAATGCACCGCGAAATGAGATTGCGCGGGTGTTGCGTGAAGCTCGCAAGGCCTAACTGACCGCACGGGGGCGGGAGTAATCCCGCCCCCTCTAACCTAACTGAACCTAACTGAAAACATGAACTCTCCAATCCAATTCAAAGGCACCGATTCAATCAGTGATATTTTGTCTAACTTCGGCAAGATCAAGACGAACCGCACGCTGCGGTTTACTTTGAGCATCAAGCTTGATAGCAAGATGCAAGTGGTGAATGTTCCTATCATCCCGAACAAGGATGACAAGGCGAGCGCGATGGAATCCCTAACGGAAACCGAACGGGCGGAATTTGAACGCCTGACAGCGAAACTTGATAGGGAAGCGAAACGCCTTGCTAGTCTAAGAATCGACGGCGCGACTCAAGAGCGATGGACTACACGCGGCGAGTGCGAGCTTGTCTAACCGAATCTAACGGCCCTCCCCGTCGGAAACGATGGGGAGGGTTTTTTTAAAGGTTTGTTCTAACGGTTAGAAATTGAAAAACGGGCGGGGGTGGGTATTACTATGAACTACCACCTTCTCAACCATTCCACATAAATAAACAAACGAATACATCATCCATCAACCATCCCAACTAAAAACATCTTTCTTCTTGCTTATATCCCTACCTATATATATCAAGAAAAAAAAGAACCCATGGGGGTTTTCTGAAAATCCACCTTTAACAAACCAAAGCACCGAATCTCCGAGGCCTAAAAAAAAGGGGCCACCTATTATTTCTGGCACTCTTTGTCCCGAATACCATTTTTATAAGTGAATCCTCCCGTTTCTATGTCTATGGAGAATTCTTTACAAATATCCAAAACAACCCACCTTGGAGCATCTGTTTTTGCTTCCCTCCATAAAGGAATATGCCCCGTTTTGAATTTTCGGTAATAGATTAAACTAAAGCCCCTCTTAAATAATTCATTAAAAAAGATATCTTCAAGAAATGAATGCTCGCTTTCCGTAGCCCGCAAGGTGAAAAAACATCCTTCTTTCATTTTTTATCTTCTCTAGGAGCGTAAAGTGTTGGAAAGTTTTCGGGCATCTTATGGATTTTTTTATAGTCCGTTTGTCCTATACTATCATTATATTGAATAAATTGAACAATATAAGCGTAAGCATCCGCCAATCCCCTATCTCGGGATCTCATTATTTCAGGCCGAGAAACATCGTTGGCCCGAGAATCATTTTGTTGATAATGATAAAGGGCGGCAAAATAAACATTCTCCAATAATTTTTTATGTGATAGTTTTTTCATGTTAAATCCTTCCAAGCCGTATTTCTCTGAACTCCTTCACAATCACAAACATCATAAGAATAATCGGTATGATCGTGACCTGTGGCAATGTATTTTTGCATGATTGGTTTCTCGCAACAAGAACAAACCCAGCATCCATACATTTTCCTTGTAGTAATGTTTATGCCCATTTCTTTCCAAACCGCCTTTGCTTCATGAAGCGCGGATGTTTTGACATTTCTATCATAATCCATCTCAAAAATAGGAACTTCATTAGTGGCCCAAAAATTCTCAATTTCTTTTATTCTCCTATGGACATCTCTAACCTCAGATTCGTAATGTTCTTTTAAAGATTTCAGGCTGTCTTTTTGTCTTTGGATATCCTCTAAAATTCTTTTTTTTTGTTGGGGAGTTGTAGAAACTTTTATTTTCATTTTAAGCAGTTTTTTTGGTTGTTTCTTCTTTTACGAAAGGAATGATATTGTTTGGCTTAATCGAAATTTTGAAGTCAATAATTTCGGCAGGGGAAGCCGCCGAAAACATAAATTCACCATTCTCATTCATCAATCCCTCTATTTGCAAAAGTTTGGCCAGATTAATCAAAATCTCCACTACTTGAGCGGCCTTGTCTTCGGGAGAAAGTTCCACTACATCGTTATTTTCACTCATACCTTCTTATATTCGACCCCTAGAGAAAGTCAAGAATTTTTTCAATCAAAAAGCAATGATCCAATATCCACCCCAAAAGAATACAAGGAAGTAAAAACAAAATCTTCTTTTCTCAGAATGGCTTTAAAAATATCATCGCAATCTCTTCTTGATAAAGGAAAATCATCTTTTTTGTGAAATTGTAGTAGCGCATCATGGGCTAAGGAAGCAAAAATAGTGGCCTTGAAATCTGGCGCTCCAAACCACAAACCGAAAATACAATATTTTGGAGTGCATCCATCCCATTGATAACCCTTGTGAACGATCATTTCATATGCTTTAAGGGTCAGGAGAGGATTACCGTGTTTGTCGCGATAAACAATTTTATTTCCTATTGGCAATATTAATTCAGAGCTTTTAAAAGAAATGTCGCATAATGTTTCAAAACGATATTTAAAGAAAATATCCTTTGGATCACAATATTTAAAATTCTGATTTACTACTGGAGATGGACATAGAACGTTCATGATTCGGTATATTTTCTAATTCCCATAATAACATGATCCGCAATCCAGCAAGCGGCTGCAACAGCAAATCCAAATTCCAATGCTTTGTCAAGCGATAAATCGCGAATAACCCAATTAATCCAGAATCCAATATGGAACCCCAAACATAAAGAGCAAGAAAACAATTTTTTGAAAAAGTCTATTCGCGACAAGAATTCTCTTATTTCTTTCAGGATGCTTCCATATCGCAGGACAAAGCATAGCCCGATATAAAACAGATATTCTTGTATGAACGCTTCCATTATTTTTGTTGAATTTTAATTAGAGCTTCTGGCAAAAACGCGGCTTGTTCTGGAGTTAAAACAGCTACTCCTCCAAAATCATCCACAATTTTAATAAAACCATTTTCCTCTACGGAAATGACTGGACAATTACCTGAACAACATATGGAAACTGCGGTTTCTGAAATTTTTTTAATCATATTGATGATTACACTTTAATTTTAGTCGAAATAATTTAGAATTTTACTGATAAGTAAATTATCTATAAAGTGTAAAAATAACAGATGCAATCTACTTCTTCCCGTCCAAAAAAGGGCGCAATCAAAAATGATATCGAGTCTTCGTTAGAAGCAAATTTCAAAGAGTTCGATTTTAAACTAAAGAAAAGGGAATTCAAGTTTACAGACAAGCAAAAATCCTTGATAGAATTGATCAATAGAGAAGGAACAAAAATTGTCCTTATTGAAGGCCCCGCAGGAACATCCAAATCCATCATTGGAGTATATTGTGGTCTGATGCAGTTGAAGGAGAAGCGAGTAACCAACATTATGTATCTTAGATCTGTTGTTGAAAGCGCACAAAAATCAATGGGATATCTCCCAGGTTCGTCCGACGAAAAATTATCATTCTTTACGGCAATTGTAGATGATAAATTATCTGAACTTGTGGAACCTCAAGATATCAGCGGCTTTCATGCCAAGAAAAAACTTGAGACGATGCCCCTCAATTATATCCGTGGGTGTAGTTGGAGAAAACAATTCATTCTTGCTGACGAAGCGCAAAACTATAATCTAAAGGAACTATTAAGCACCATGACTCGTATTGGGGAAGGAAGTGTTATGGTTATCTGTGGTGATAGAACCCAATCTGATATCAATAACAGCGGATTTGGGCAAGTTATCGAGATTTTCGACAACGATGAGGCTCGTTCAATGGGCATTCATACTTTTCAATTTACAGAAGACGATATTGTTCGTTCAGAAATTGTTAAATTTATTGTAAAAATGTTTAAAAGTGTGGAAAAAAAAGAAAAAGTGTAGATTATTAGTGTATGGATGCAACAATCCTGCGTAATAATCTACTATGAATAAAGAATTCTGTATGTCGTGTGGCCACAAAAATCTCTTTGAGATTAATAGGCCGAAATTCTGTGCTGGATGTGGATCGCCATTGAATACAAGTTTGGCGTCCATTACTAAAAGTAATTCTCCTTCCAAACAATCGTCTGATGATGAAGACTCTTTGGAAGAATTCGATTTGGAAAGTATTGATATCAATGCTATGCGCAATGGTATTCAGTTTGAAGGATTAGGTCGCAAAGTTTCTTTGGATGATCTGTGGCGTTCTCCAGCACCAAGCGATGGCACCCGCCGTCCACCAGCAAAAGGACCAGAAGGCAAGGAATTGCTGAAAGTCGTGCAAACAGAATGCGGTCCATCCAAATCAAGAGATATTGATGAGTAATTTCAAATTTGAAGATAAAATAGATGATATCAATGATTTGCTATCCCGATATAGGGCTAAATGGCAATTGAATGCCATTGCGTGGATGGATTATGATGATGTGTGTCAAATAATCCGTCTTCATTTTTATAATAAATGGCATTTGTGGAATCAGGATATGCCATTCAAACCTTGGGCGTCAATGGTAATATCCAACCAGATGAAAAATATCGGTAGGAACAATTATTCCAACTTTGCCAAACCTTGTTTGAAATGTCCGCATTTTCTTGGCAATGATGGTTGTGGGTGGACTAAAAGTGGAGTTCAGGATGAGGAATGCCCAGCAATGAAAAAATGGAAAGCTAAAAAAGAAAAAGTATATAACCTGAAATTACCCCTTCCAATAGAAGAAGGGATCTTTATCGGACAAACTCATAAAGATGATCATTTCGACTATTCTTCTTCTGTGGATAGGCTACACGCTTCCATCATGGCGAAATTGAATGACAAGCACAAAATTATTTATGAAATGATTTATATTCATGGTAATACTGATGAGGAAATTGCGGAAAGATTCAAATTTAAATCTGATCCATCCAAACGCAAGCGCACACGTTATAAGCAAATAGCAAATCTAAAAAAGAAATTTTACGAATTGGCTGCAAAAATTTTAGAAGAGGAGGATATCATATGAATGAGGAATTCCAATTAACGGATGAACAAAAAGCTCAAATTCTGGAAGAGTTCAAAAAAAATCCAGATTTAAGAACTGTTGTCCAAGCCGTTTTCAATAATCCTGCCATAGATGGCCGTAGTGTTCAAGGTAGGGCCGTAAGATCATTTTTGGCAGAACAAAATAGACCCTATAAAACATCTCTTTTTGAACGTGCGGATTATGTTGAATTCACTTCCGAACAGAAAGAGTTCATGATGAGCAATAATGTTGAGGCGGGAATGAATGCCTTGGAAGTTGCTCGTTTGACTTTCAAAGATAATAACATCGCTTCTTTAAGCCTTAAACATAGGGCTGTTTCTGAATTCTTGACGAAATACCGTCCAGAGATATTGGACGAAAATACAATGCTTGCTACGGAAAAATGGATAGCCCCAAAAGCTTTGTCAAGAGCTATAAAAAAAGTAAATGATTTTACTGGTAGCGAATGGGATGAACTAACCATGCCTACCAAAATAAAAAGAAACTGCGAAAAGCTTTTGATTTATTTAAGAAGCCCTAGATTTTGTAGTTTAATCAATCAATTCAATACTGTCGCGGACAGGGAATTGTTTGAAAGCGAATTTGTCAGAGTTGTTTGGGATAAGGCTGATTTGACAAACGATGAATTAAATCTATACATTACTGTTTGTGCGAACTATATACGACAAAAAAATATCCAGTCCAGATTGGATAAATTGAATGCTTTATTGGAAGATGCGGAAAATGAACGTGATATTACTCTTCGATTGACTGAAATCATCAAGGCAACCAGCGAAGAATTGAACCAGTGTGAAAAACGTATTGAGTCAATGTTGAAAGATCTAAACGGAAGTCGCACCAACCGTTTAAAAGCTCAAGGGGAACAAAACTCCAATATTTTAGCTCTCGTTCAAGCATTTCAAGATGCGGAAGAACGTAGTCGTATGCAAAAAATGGCACAAATGCAAAATAGTTTAATTGAAAAAGAGTCGAATCGTTTAGAATCTATGGATGAGTTCAAGGCCAGAATCCTTGGAATAACGAAACGAGAATTATTATGAGCAATGTTTGTTTGGAATGCGGCAAGGATTTTCCTTCTTTAAGGGCTTTACATGGGCATCTTAAAGCTCACGAAACATGCATCGGGGATTATTATGTAAAAAATTTCCAAAGAAGGGATTTGCTCACAAAAGATCTTCTCCAATTCACTAATTATGATAAATATTTCAATGAAGATTTTTCTTCTTACGAGAATTATTTGAATTGGATTAGAACCGCTCCACAACAAACAGTCAAGGAATATATTGTCAAAAAAGCTAAAACCAAATTTGTTGAAAAAAATATACGAAAAGCCCCTCCAGACCTTTATTATAAATTAGGCAAAATGGCTGGAGTAAATGAATTGAATGTCCATTTTGGCAATTACGAAAATTTTTTGTCGGAAATTGGATTGGAGAATCATTTTAATAAAATGCTTCCAGATGAATTTTGGGAAACGAACTGTGCGGATATTCCAATCTGGATTGATACCAGAGAACAAAACCCCATTCATTTCCACAATGGTTTTTTTCATAAATTGGATTTCGGGGATTATACAACTAATGGTAAATTATATTCAAAAACATTCATAGATAGAAAGGCACAAGATGATTTTAGAGGAACATTTGGAAAAGGTATCGACAGGTTTAAGAAAGAAATGGATCGTTGTAAGGATTTTGGCTCTTACATGTTTGTTGTGGTCGAATCTAGCATCAATAAAATCGAAGAAGACAACCGATCTTCGCGATTTAAAAGTAATCTGGAATTTGCATGGCACAATGTCAGGGAATTGATGTTGGATTATCCAGATAATATACAGTTTATTTTCGCGCACTCCCGCGAGGGAGCTAAAAAGATCATTCCTAAAATTCTGTATTATGGTAGGGATTTATGGAATGTTGACCTGCAATTTTTCTTAACAAAACGAATTAATGAGTTGGCACAAAGGAATTCAAAATGAACGCCTAGAGTTCTCATCCGCAGAGTTGGATAAAGAACTTGAAAAGTATGATGGCAAGCATATGTCGGAAGAAGATGCCAAATATTGGCTATATCGTTTCTTGCGCAATAATGTAACTTATTCTGCCGAACTGTTCTTGGGCGTTAAATTATTCCCGTTCCAATCCATGGCAATCAAAGGAATGTTGATTTCCGATTATTCCATGTTTGTTTTTTCCCGTGGTATGTCCAAGACTTATTCTACGGCTATTTATATTTTAATGGAGTGTTTGCTTCACCCGAAAGCCAATATTGGCGTTATCGCGGGATCATTCCGTCAGGCGAAGATGATTTTCCTAAAAATGGAAGATATTTTATCGAAACCAGAAGCAAAATTAGCTAGAGATTGTGGTTTCAAAATCACAAAAGGAACAGACATGTGGACTTTGGAACTAGGTAATAGTAAGGCTATTGCTTTACCTTTGGCTAATGGAGAACGTCTTCGTGGTTTCCGTTTTAATAGGATCGTTCTTGACGAGTTCATCACTATTCCAGAAAAGATCTTTACCGAAGTTATTCTTCCTTTCATTGGTGTTATCGAAAACCCTACGGAAAGAGAAGATTTGTATAATTTGGAAAGTCAGTTGATTGATGCGGGTGGAATGACGGAAAATGACCGTTATGTTTGGCCAAATAACAAATTAATCATTCTTTCTTCTCCCTCTTATAAATTTGAATACATGTATAAATTGTATAAAAAATATGAGGCTTTAATTTTTGGAGAGGACGCTTCTCAAGAGGATGATGATGAAGATACTGTGGATAATGCTTATCGGCTTATCATGCAATTAAGTTATGAGTGCGCTCCAGTAAGATTATATGACCAAAACTTGCTCAAGCAAGCTAAAGCAACAATGTCCGAAATGCAATATGCAAGAGAGTTCGGGGCGCAGTTTGTTGATGAAAGTGATGGTTATTATAGATTGTCTAAAATGTCTGCCTGCACGATTCCAGAAGGGGAAAAACCTCATGTGGAAATTGTAGGCAATCCAAAAGATGAATATACTCTTTCTTTTGACCCTAACTGGGCTGGAAATAGCAGCGCCGACCATTTCGCAATGCATGTTTTCAAGCTTTTAAGAGATGAACAAAAAGCCGTTCTAGTTCATAGTTATGCTATAGCTGGAGTGGATTTGAAACTACATATGTTTTATTTCTTATATCTATTGACTCACTTCAATATTGTTGGAATGTGTGGTGACTATAACGGTGGGCTTCAATTCATCAATTCCTGCAATGAAAGCGAAATCTTTAAAAAGGCAGGAATTAATATTAAATTAATAGAAGTAGATTTGGACAAGCCAGAAGTCTATCATGATGATCTTTTAGAAATGAAGAATCAATATAATTTGAAAGATCGTCGTATTTGTATCTTGCGCAAACCAACTTCCAATTGGATCAGAATTGGCAACGAAATGCTTCAAGCCGCAATTGATCATAAACACATCTTATTCGCATCAAGGGCTGTGGAAGAGGATTTTGATATCCAAAGGAAACAACATTTGCCAATCGAACAATTAAAATGGGATCTTGGGGTGCCGAAATCATCTCCAGATAGTCTGAAAATTGATTTTCTTGATCACCAAAAAACAATTATTGAATTAACAAAAACCGAATGTGCGAATATCGAAGTTGTCTCCAATCCTCAAGGTAGCCAATCTTTCCAATTGCCTCAAAATTTAAAAAGACAAACTGGACCTAATCGCGCCCGCAAGGACTCTTATTCAGCATTGGTCTTGGGTAACTGGTTCAATAAGGTATTCTTTGATATGGGTAAGGTCAAGGCAGAAAAGCCACCAACAGCAACGTTTATTCCATTTACAATCTGAAATTGAAAGTTGAAAAGTGACTTTTGAAAGTTTTAGTGTAACTTTTAAAGCATGAACGACGGACAAAAAAGAGGCTATCAAAAACGATCTGATTATTGGAACAAGTTTCAGAAAAAAGATGTTTCCATAGAATCTTTTCTGACACCAACAACTACCTACGAACCAGAATTAATTGGTGAAAGTTTTTATCAGGCTTCGGCATCTACCACGTCGTCTGGTTCTTCCAATGCAAGCCGTAGCAATCGCATTCACAAATCTTCTACAAAGGATAGATTTAAAAATATTGCAGAGGGTCTTTTGCCATTCAATTATACTTCTGATTTGGTAAATGCGAGCGAAGCTATCGAGCTATGCCAAAAAGCTTACTTCAATATCCCTACTTATAGGGCTACGATAGATTTAATGGCTGAATTTGCTGATGCAGAACTCTATCTTGAAGGGGGTTCTGCAAATGCAAAAAAGTTCATTAATGCTTGGTGGAAGCGCATTCAAATACATAATTTGAAGGGGCAATTTTTCAGGGAATATTATCGTTCGGGAAATGTTTTCTTTTTTCGTTTTGACGGAAAATTTAAATCAAATCAATCCAAGAAGGTCATTGAAGCTTATGGAGCGACAAATGCCAGAGCAGGAGTCCCTGTGAAATATCTTTTGCTTAACCCAACTACAATCGGCACCAATTCTACCCTTTCTTTTGATAATAATTATTGTAAGATTCTTACTTCTTATGAAATTGCACGCTTGAAAAAACCTTTGACGGAACAAGAAAAAGAATTCTATGAAGCTTTACCTCCAGAAGTTAAACAATCTTTGCAAGCCTCCTCGCGAGTAGGAAACCATATCCAATTTCCATTGGATAAAAGCAGGTTACATGCTGTTTTCTTCAAAAAGCAAGACTATGAGCCTTTTTCAATTCCATTAGGTTTTTCTGTTCTTGATGATATCAACAAAAAACTGGAACTCAAGAAAATAGACCAAGCTATCGCGAGGACTATTGAAAACGTTATTCTGCTTGTTACAATGGGCGCGGAACCCGACAAAGGCGGAATCAATGCTGCGAATATGGCAGCAATGCAAAATATTTTCAAAAATCAAAGCGTAGGTCGGGTTCTTGTGGCCGATTATACAACAAAAGCGGACTTTATCATTCCTGACTTGAATAAAGTTTTAGGTAAAGAAAAATACGAAGTTCTGAATAAGGATATTGAAGAAGGTTTACAAAATGTATTACTTGGCGAATCAAAGTATGCGGATACTCAACTTAAATTGCGCATTTTCATGCAACGTTTGGAAGAGGCTCGCGAGGTTTTCCTTGTAGAATTCCTACAACCAGAAATCAAGAGAATCTGCCTAAATCTTGGTATTAAAAATATTCCAGAAGCAAAATTCAAAACAACTGATACTTTGGACAATGCAGATTTGCAGAAATTAGTTATTAGAATGACTGAATTGGGTATTCTAACTCCAGAACAAGGAATCTCCACAATCAATACGGGAGCGTTTCCAAAGGCAGAAGAACTCGCACCAGCACAAGAAAAATTCCTTTCGGAACGCGAATTAGGCTATTGGACTCCTTTGGTGAACAGCATTCAAATTCAACAACAGGAAGATCAATTGAAGCAACAAGAGTTCGATAATCAATTGGCGCTGAAACAGCAAAAACTGAGCGAAAAAACCGCTGAAAATCAAGTCAAGATCGCCAAACAAGCGGCTACTCAAAAACAAGCGAATAATAAAACCGCATCTGTTTCTGGACCTTCGGGCGGAAGACCAATGGGAACATCGAAAGCCGAACAATACTCGGCCAAGAATATTTCCCAAGCCGTGAAATTGATCAACGAATTCGAATTAAGAGCTTTTAGGGATTTTGCTTTGAAATTTGGGCTTGAACAACTTGAAGGATCGAAGCAAGAAACTGTGGAAAAAATCTGCGAACAAATCATTTCTTCTACAGAAATAGGTGAATGGGATGATGTTCTGGCCAGCGTTGTTGAAGATATATCAAACTTGGCTGAGAAAAAAATCTCGGATAATGTTCTACAAATTGCTGAAAAACACCAATTGGATGATTTAGCTGCATCAATTTTATATCATTCAACAAAAATTGTGTAAGGAGAATAAATGGATCTATCCGAGAACGTTCTTCACGCAAGTTTCAATGGCAGTATTCGTGCTGTGGACGAAGATGTTTTGTCCAAAATGGGAGTTTCCCAAGCATCTATCAACGAAAATGCGGCACCATTATTTCCCGAAGGATTTGACAAAAACAAAAACGTGGATGTTCTACCTGTTGTCTTTAATTTAGCTGTAGTTAATCAATTTAATAAAAATGGAGATGGGATAGATGCAAAAACAGCTATGGCCGCTGTTAAACATTTTATCAACAAACCTATTAATGTTGAACATAAAAAGGACAAGATCGTTGGACATATTCTCAATGCTTCTTTTTCTTATGATGAACAGGATTTTAAAGATAATGATTTAGAAGCTTTTGCCTCTGAAACAAAACCTTTTTATATTACTGCCGCAGGAGTCATCTATCGAAAGATATTCCCAAAATTAGCGGCGGCAATCATTAAGGCGTCAGATGAAGAAAGTCCTGAGTATAAAAGTATTTGCACAAGTTGGGAGATTGCTTTCAAAGAGTTTTTGATGACTAAAGGATCTTCCATGTTGGAAGATTGCACTATCATTTCCGATCCAGATGAAATTGCCAAAGCTAAAAAATGCCATAAAGCTTTTGGTGGCAAAGGTGTTGATGAAAATGGAGTTATCATTAATAGATGGATTGTGGGAGAAACTTTACCGTTAGGTGCGGGCTTGACATATGCTCCCGCCGCAAGTGTTGAAGGCGTTTTTGTCGTGGAAGATTTTGAAGAAGAAGATGATTTAGAAGAAACAGATGACGACGAAGAAGAAAATTCAGCAAATAATAAACAAAAAAATTCCCTTATAACTAAAAATGTTGTAAGGATTGGAAAATTCAAAGAAATTTTAAATATGGATAACGAACAATTCGATAAATTCCTCCAAAAGTTAGAAGAGTCTGTGGCTTCTATCGGAACTGCTGGAGAAGGCCAAACCAAATCCGTAGGTTTGGTTGTTAAGGATGCTCTCGTTGAATACAACAAGGTTTGGGAAAATAAAGTGGAAGCGGAAAAGCAATCTGCTGCTGCGGACAAACAAGCTTTGGCAAGTCTTCAAGAACAATTCCAAGCCGTGCAGTCCGAACTCGCGACTCTGAAACAAGAACAGGAAACTCAAGCGGCTGCATCCCTATTCAATCAACGCATGAACTTCATTGATGAAACTTATGTTTTAGGCGAAGATGAAATCAAGTTGGTAACAGAAGAACTTAAAGCCGTCGCTTCTACTGACGAAGCATTCGATGCTTTTAAAAACAAAATCGGCATCCTATTCGGTCATAAATCCAAGGCTTCTATCGCTGCAAACGAAAAAGCTATCGCTGATCGTATCGAAGAAGAAGTGGCAAAGAGAAGCAAGTCTCTTGAATCCAACGCTTCCACTACCGATAACAAGGAAGAAAATCAAGAAGATCTTGAAATCGAAGAAACTCAAGGATCTTCAATTCCAAACAATAACGAAGGAAATTCAAAACAAGAATCTTTAATCGAAAAATTCCGCAAGAGTTTCGAAGTTAAAGTAGAAATCTAATCTCAATAAACTACGACTATGGCAAATACAATTACAAGAATGCTACCATTCCGTCAGTATAATGAACAAGATGTTGTCAACATCTATGCTCTTGATGCTGCTACAGGGCAAGCTGGTTCTCTTGTTAAGGTAAGCAGTGCTGATCTTAACGCAGAAACCATCGAACTCGTCAACTATGGCTTTACTAACCAAATGGGCCATGCTTCCTCCCAATATCCACAAAACCCACTAAAGGTTTCGAAAGTTACCGCAACGGGTCAAGTAGCTTTGGGTATTCTTCTACGCGACGTTCGCACTGTAGATGAAAATGGTGAAAACCTTCTTTTCTATCCTCAGAAGAAAGACGAACTTCAATGCGTTGTTTCTGGCGAAACAGTGCCTATCGCAACTCGCGGTCTGTTCATGTTCAACGTGGCAGGATTAGCGGGTGGTGTGGCACCAGCGATCAACTCTTACGCTATTCCTGTGGGCGATGGCCTATTGACAGGCGTTGCTTCTCCAAGCGCAACCCAACTCCAATATTCTGTTGGCAAGTGGATTGCTACTGGTAGCCGTGCTTCCGTCTCCGATACGGACGCTTTCGAAGGTGCATATGCTCTGTTAAAACTTGAACTCTAATACCTTATAACTAGATGAAAATTACCCTGAAAAAAACTGACGAGCAAGTTGCCTTGGTAAAGGCGATGGCAAGCAACAACCGTGATGAAGCTTATGAAGCGCAAGCTGCTGTAGCTACTCTGATGGGTCCAGTGCTTAATGAAGTGGTTAACAATGCTCCTACAGTGAGCAATGTTTTCACCACAATGTCTTTCAACGAAGACGACAATCCATCTCTTCCATTGGACTTGTTCCATGACATTACTGATGAAGATTTCATCACCGTTTACTCTCAACAAGTAGCGGGTGGTCTTCCATACAGCCAAGTGTTCCCTGCTCACAATGAATTGAAATTCACAACCTACAACCTTGATAGCGCGTTCGCTTTCGATAAGAAATACGCTCGCCGTTCCCGTTTGGACGTTGTTGGAAAGACATTCACCCGTATGGCGCAGGAAATCCTGTTGAAGCAAGAAAAAACCTCCTTCAATGTTTTGGCTTCCGCTCTTATCAACGCTCAAACCATCTCTACTGCGGGTGGTTCCAAGGCAAAGGGCAACCATATCATTGCAGCGACAACCGCTGATAGGTTCGTCTTGCATGATTTCAACCGTCTGATCACTCTTAGCAAGCGCATCAACGCTTCCTTCTCTAATGGAACTCCAGTTGGAGGTTCTAAGGTTGGGGTAACTGATTTGCTTGTATCTCCAGAAATGGTGCAAGAACTTCGTGCGATGGCTTACAATCCAATCAACACATCCGAAGCTCCTTTTGGTTCGGCTCTTAAAGATTCGATTGCGGCTCCAGAAGCTCTTCGTATGCAACTCTATACCGCTGCTGGTCTTCCAGCGTTCTACGGCATCAACATTGTTGAAGTCCTTGAACTTGGTATCGGACAACGTTTCAACAAGATCTTTGATGCTCTTCTTACCGCCAATAGCGTATCGCTTTCTGGATGGTCTCAAACGGCTGACGAAATCTTGATTGGTATTGACCGCTCCCGCGATTCCTTGATTCGCCCTGTGGTTCAAGCCGAAGACGCTCCTTCGGAATTCAATCTGATGGTGGATGATCAATTCGTTGGTCGCCAAAACAAGATTGGATATTACGGCAAGCTTGATGAAGGTCGTATGTGTATTGATGACCGCGCATTAGTCGGTATCTACGTCTAATAAACCATAACAACTAGGGTCGTCCCGCTGGGGCGACCCTTTTTTTTTGTTTAAAATTTAGATTTTCTTTTTATCATATAGTATGAGCATTGATCCACAAAAATATCAAGAAGCTGAGAAAGAATATTCTCAAGAAGAACCAAAAAAAGATCTCGATTTATCAACCGTTGAAGAATTTGAAGTCGCGGATGGTAAAGATCGTGACGAAAAACAATTGGATGAACTGCGTAATTTGGAGGCTTTATTTGGAATCAAGGAGTCAAATCCTTATGGCACAATGAATCGCCAAATTTTTAATGAAAAATTGGAAGAAATGACTGCTACTGATATGCAAAATCTTGCGATGAGAGTTGGAGTTCCCCCTTCTCGTAATAAAAATGATTTACGCAGATTATTGATTAATTCTTTTAATGATTTTGTTAAAAGACATGATTACGGTGTAGCTTCTGCAATTAAACCAGTCATTAGTCCTTCTTCCCCTAACTATGAATCTGCTGTAAAGCTATTTAAGGAAGGCATTTAATGAACGATTTCGGTGATATCGCATATGACATTGTAAAATATGACTTTAAGGAAGACGTTTCTCGTTTTCCTATCTCTTATATTTCTGGTTGGTTAGAAACTAATTTAGGAGAACTTAATGCGATAACACACGAAGAATTCTATATTAATGATAGTGGAAATATCGGGCCTAGTGGTTTAGCTCCAGTTGAAGAAAATATCTTTCGCAAATTATATACAATCCATTATTATAAAAAAGCTTCGCGAGAAGTTCTGAGAGGAATTGTCTGGAGCGATTCTTCCAGCGCGTCTGACTGGATTTCTATTAAAGAAGGAGACTCTTCCGTTCAAAGAACCAGTAAGAATTCCATTGCCAAAACTCTTTCAGAAATGGCCACGAAAGAAGAAGAGGAATTAAAATTTCTTGTTTATTCTTATAATTCTGCCAAAGCCTCCCCTATTCAAGTTTTTGGAGAAGACGCTTATTCTCCATTAATAACTAATTAACAATGCCTTCTCTTTTATCAGATGCCGAAAAAACAAGTGTTAATGCTATCTTGAGGGATTTGCATGATACCTTTGCGCAAGATATTGTCTTATATACAGAAATTAGAGAAGAGATTGTCGATGATAGTGACTATAATCCCCTTTATGGTCGAAAGAAAAATAATGGACAGAGTTCTTCATCTATTTCTTTTGCTAAAGAAACTGTTCAAGCTAGAGTCGCATATGTAAACGATCAAACTGATTTGCCTGACGCTTTAAGCAATCAATCAAATATTTCTATTTCGAAAGGAATTGTTCGTTTGAAAATAAAAGAGGATATTTTTGAAAAAATAAAAAATGCAGCGAAGATTGAGATTGATGATCGGCTTTTTTCTTTAATTTCCGACGCGCAAATTGCGGGTCCATTCGGTTCTGAATTTTTTATTGTCTTTTTACAACGTGAAGGCTAAATTTTTAAAAACGTCCACGTTCAATGTCACTGTTAATTCCAAACAGTTGATGAAAGAACTGTCTAATAGTAGGAGTCCGAGCATGACGACTCTTATTACAGAACACGTTCGCCCTCGCGTTCTAGCGGCTCAAGAAGAAGCTATTCAACAATTTACTCTCCATCCTGTCACTGTGGAAATCCATGGAGGACCATACGCCTCTAATTCATCCAAATTGCTTGGAGGTATCGGAAACCTATTTTCCTTTATTGGGTTTGAATATGATGATGATCCTACCGAACCAATCTATAATATTCTACAAA
Source organism: uncultured Candidatus Saccharibacteria bacterium (assembly GCA_964507955.1). Lineage (GTDB taxonomy): Bacteria > Patescibacteriota > Minisyncoccia > Phycocordibacterales > JAACPR01 > JAULZV01. The sequence goes on from CAZDRR010000001.1 coordinate 16,124, forward strand.
GAGATATAAAATTGCATACAGTCCGCAGAGGGGCTGCTGGCAAATTTACAATCAAAATGGTATTACCAACAAAACAAGAAATTTTTGCGGAAACTCCTATGCCATGGGCCGCAGGACAAAGTTGGGCGGAAGGTATCGAAAAAGGTATTGCTGGTTTCGGCAAATACATGTATAATGATGAAATTGGATGGAAATCTTCAAGATCGGATAGTGGTTTGGAGGCTAAAGGAGATTTCCGAAGCGGTAAATTTAAAAATACGAAATATATTTCTGAAATCATCAGGGATTTTCATAAGAAAATAGGAATTAAATGAATACGCAATTTGATCACATCTTATTATCTAGTTTTTATTTATGGTTTGAACATGAATTGATCAGTTCGAACTCTAAGGCTTATGTCACAAATTTATCCAATGAATTCAAAAAAATCAATTTTACAGACTTGCCTTCTAATGTTTATGGATATCAAGGGATGTATAGGCAATTGGTTGCAGATAATTCCGTGGATGTTATTAATTCTGGCATTTTTATTAATGGAAATTTCATTTCTGGAGGAACTCCTAACATCTTTTTGGACTATGATAATGGAAGAGTTATCGTCCCAAAAGCTTCTGGTGCCTCATTAACTATTACCGCTAATTCTACGGTAAAAGAAATCAATACCTATATTGCGAATGATGATGATGAACATCTTTTGATTCACGGAGATTTTGTCGAACAAAACGCATCTCAACCATATTTCTATAATAAGGACAATCAACTTGATGAAAAAACGTATTTCTTACCTGCTTGTTTTATTTCTTTAACCAATTCTGAAAACGAGGAATTTTCTTTTGGAGGAGAAGAGAATACAAAAACTCGTATTCATGTAACCGTTGTTACAAAGGACGATTATTTATTAGATTCTGTTCTATCGTATTTCAGAGATAGGGCGAGGGAAATGATTGTTCATATCCCATATGAACAATATCCTTATGGACGGTTCTCTTCTATTAAAAATTATCCATATAGTTATGAGGCTTTGAAAAATTCTCAAACCATTACTTCTGCCAACGTATCTTTGATTGATAAAGTCTCTTGTTCAAAGATCACCAATTCCGCTGTAAGAAAAGCGATCAATAAAGACTTTTCGGTAGGATTTTTAGATTTTGATCTGGAAACTTATAGATTCCCTAGAATTTAAAAATGTGTAATTACAGGAAATAACTTACCATTATGGCTAGAACAAGAATTATTTCTCAATCCAAAGCGGTGTATGCTTCTTCCACTGGCGCACCAACAACTCCTGATCAACTTCACAGAATTGATAAATTCTCTTTCGACGTTGATATCGCAGGCGCACGACAAGATGTTCGTGAATTCGGTCAATTAGCCCGTATCGCAACTGTTAGAGCGTCTGAATTAACTCCAAAAGTTTCCTTCGGTTATTATCTGACAGATGGTGAAAATGAAGGACATTTGGGTTTTAACATCAAAGGACTTACAGGATCAGTTGGAGGAATTGGATTGTCTGGGACAAGTCAATTTATTTCGGGTATTCTATCCGAAGACGCATCCAAAAAAGAAAAGAACATTTATGTAGTAACCGTAGGAGAAGGCGTTGATGCTTTTGATACGAACTTCACTGGACAAAGAGCAAATCACTCTACCATCGGTTTCGGTAATGCGAACGTAACAAGTTATACAGCGAACTTTGCTGTCGGTGAAATCCCACGCGCAGACGTTGAAATGGAATGCGGAAATATTATTTTCTATTCTGGATCTACTGGTATTAATCCTGCCGTTAATCGTCAAACTGCTGCATCTATTGGTGGCAGCTTTACTCTCCCTGCTCCTTCAACTGGAGACAGTGCTGTTGACGTATTAAAAGCGGGCGATGTTGCAGTAAGTTTCTCCGCTTCGTCTTTTGGTATTGGTGGAGCAAATTTCTCCAATATACATATTCAAAGCGCAAGTATTGAAGTTCCTCTTTCCCGCGCTCCAATCGAAAAACTCGGAAGCCAACTCCCATTTGCTCGCACTTTGGAATTCCCAATTAATGTTACTTGCACAATCAATGGTATTGTCGATGACTTCACCACTGGAACACTGCAAACTCTATTGACTGGTTGCACAATCAGCGCAGGAACAGATATTGGAATTGTTGTTACTGATCGTTGTGGAACTAGCGCAAGAAAAGTTGTTTATCTATTGAAGAATGCCGTTCTCGATAGCCAAAACTTCTCTATCGGCCTTGATGATAACGAAACAGTTGACTTAACATTCTCGGCGCAAATCGCGGGAACAACCACAACTACGGCTGGTGTGTTCATGTCGGGTTCTTCTACAACGACATTCGCGTAACCAAAATTGAATGATAATACCGCTCCTCCTGTTTGGGGGGAGCGGTTTTTCTTTTTAGTGTAAAATGTAGTGTGTCAGTAACCCGTGTTCATTCTAGTAACTCTCAAATTTCTGTTAACGGAACCAGATTAACAGGCGTCTCACAATTTTCTTTCTCAAAAGAACAAGATGCTACTGATTTAAGAGGTCTTGGCAGTTTTTATGTAGATGATCGAATTACACAATCTAATTCTAAAATAGAAACAACTATAGAATGGGCTTTAGGCAAAAACATTTCCGATCCATTTTTCGATATTCAACAAAGCGGACTTCTCTCTATAGAAAATTTCTTAATTGAAGCTAAAGATACTGTCGGAACTAATACTTTTAGTGGAGCTTATTTAACATCTTACGGTATCAATGCTTCCGTTGGGGATATCATCAAAGGCACCGTCAAATATGATGTGGATTCTCAAAATTGGAGTCCAAACGCCTTATCTATTACCGATCAAACAAATGATTCCTGCCTTCCTTTTGTTCCAAGTAGAATAACAATTCATTCTACTGCCGAAGGGGGAGTTTCTTCCTCTGGAATGTCGATTCAATCCTTTAATTTTTCACTTCCTATTAATAGAAAGCCTGTTAAACGTGCTGGTAGTAAAAATGTTTCATTTAGATATCCAGAATTGCCGATTATTGGAGATATTTCGTTTTCTATTTTGAAAAATACCTTAACGGGTATGAAAGAAATCACGGTTTTGGAAAAAGGAACTATAGAAATCAATCTTGAAGACTGTTTAACTTCTGGAGAAAGAAATTTTCTTTTTCAAAATTGTAATTTGATTTCAATTAACGAATCTCTCAGTTTAGATGGGAATGCTTCTATTGATTTTGGTTATAAATTTTCTTATGTTGATGTTTACGATACTCAAAATTATCTTCTTGATTCCAATAATTTAATTATGAAATCTTCTGAAGGTTATATTCTTCTTCCAACATTAGTTTTTGCACCATGAAAGTATATTCCCAACAAAATCTTCATAGTGATTTCACGGCTAATTTAGAGTTTACAATCAATTCTCCTTCAGAAATTTTTGCTTTCTCTGTCGGTCTTGGCACGGGCGAAGGGTTTTTCCAAACAGGATTTTCTTTTTCTGGCTATAATGGTTATTTATTTGATCAAAGTGGAAATTTCTTTGGAGGATATCAAAGTGGCAAATCTTTTTCCATTCAAGCAAATGTTTTCGATGGGAATAGACTTAGTTATTTTTATAACGATACTCTTATTGCGAATAATATTGCTGTAGCAACAGGATTGAATTGCTTTGAATTTAATAAAAATTCCGATGATTCAGTTCAAATTAGTTTTGCATCTATTAAACCGTCAAATTATCTAGGATTTTTAAATGATGTTGATGGAATTTATCTTCTTTCTTCTGAAACTTTGTTCTTGAAGACAAATTAATTGAAATATTCGTTTTTGCGCCTATAATTTATCATAGAAATGAAAGAGATCTACACTTTTATCGCAACAAGCAAGGTTGAAAAACAAGTGCCAATTATGAAAAAGGTTGGCAAGGAAAATGTCCAATCTACAAAATCTGTAATTGAAGACGTAAAAACCAGAATTGTCTTCGTCAAGCCTTCAATGTCCACGGTGGAAGCTGCCGAATTCTTTTACGGACAAAAATTTAATGAATATATTAATGCTGGTTTCTTGACCAGAGCCATGTTGAATAAAAAGATGGGGGATATTGGTGGACTAGCATCTAAAATGACTCAAGAGGGTCTTCAAAAACTGATTCTGGATAATATCAATGCAACACAACTTGTAGAATTTTATGGAGGTTCTAAAACCCTCAACGAAGAACAAACTAAATTGCTGGAACAAGCTAAAGAAAAAATCGTTTCGACAAGAACTGAAATTTTGGAATACGAACAAGCCATGCGTTCCCAATTCTCGCAAACAGCAGATACTAAAGCAGAACAAAAATTAATTGAATGGCTTGTTTTCAACCAATCTTTTTATGAAGAAGAAGTTGATAATAAGAAACAACTTTTCCCATTGTTCGCTGGCGACTCCTTCGATGAAAAAAGAGCTTTATATTTGGAACTTTGCGAAGATATCTCAGATATCCAAGATCCAACTGTTTTAAAAATTAAAAACATTTTTGACCAATCTTTCTCTACTTTGGTAAGGGTAGCGAGCATTTGGTATAATAAAATTGCAGATACTCAGGAAACGATTGATAAAGCTTTGCAGGAAATGTTTGACGATACAGAAGTAAAAGTTGATACATTGACCTCTCCTGAACAAGCTCAAGATGAAACAGGAGCAACAATCGAAGCTTCTCAAGAGGGCTAATTCAGCTTTATTGGATATATATCGAGGCCATAGCGTGTTAAACGCGAATGGCCGTATTTTTTATTTTAAGCACTTCTCCATTTTAGATACTTTAAAAATGGAGGAAGAATACGAAAAATATTTGCTGATTGCTAAAAAGAATGGCATTAAAACCGAAGAAGAATTGATTGATATGGCCATCAGTCAAAAAAAATGGTCAAAAGCCAAGGAAGAATCCCAACAATCTTTAAGATGGAGTATAGATAAGTTGAATGAAACTTTAAAGAAAATTTCTGATACTCAAATGCAGAAAAATGTCAAAGCTTCGATTGAAGGCAAAGAAAAGGAACTTGAATCTCTTGCCTTGGAGCGTAAGGCAATTACTAATTACAGCGCCGAAAATTTTGCAGAACATAAAAGAATGAAGTATTTACTGGAAATCAGTTGTTTTGAAGATGAAGCCTGCACGACTAATCTTAAAGAAGAAGATCTACTTATTGCTTATTTTGCATTCTTTGAAAAATTAGGAGAATTGAATGAACGCAATTTTTTATTAAATGTCGCGTTTAATACTCCGTTTTTTGAATTGTTTTCTTTAAACTATAGACAACCAAGCGTTCTATTTGAAAAATCGGGCCTTAATCTAACCATTTTTCAGAGAAATTTGTTGGTTTACGCAAATTCCCTGTTAAATAAATTGAAGTCCACAACTATTCCTGATGGTATAGCGAATGATCCAGTGAAGATTCTGGATTATTCAGAAGAAACGGCTAATACAAAAGCTTCAAAAGTTTCTCATGGTATTGGAGATTTAGTTGAAAAGAATAAAGCCAGAGGCGGAACTTTAAAACCCGAAGATTTTCTGACTTAATTATGTGTAATTAAGATAGATGCCTCAAGGTCAAGGAAGTTTTAATGTTAGTGCGAATCTGGTTCTGAATCCTCAGAGCCTTGTTCAAGCGTCTCGTCAAGCTAAACAAGCTTTGGGACGTATTACTGGACAAGCTTCGGAATTCCAAAAATCTCTGGATGCATCTACAGCGCGTGTTTTCGCGTTCGGCGCTACTACAAGCGTTTTAACAGGTGTGGCTTCTGCTTTTAAAGCTTTGGTTGCTTCGACTATTAGCGTTGAAAAACGTTTGGTCGAAATTAACTCTATTTTAAATGCTTCGGCATCTGATTTTGCTGACTTTAGAAACACAATTTTCTCTGTAGCAAAATCTACTGGACAATCTTTTGATATTGTCGCTGATGCGGCTGCGGAATTAGCTCGTCAAGGTTTAAGTGCCGCAGAGACAGCAAAAAGATTAGAAGCGGCGTTAATTTTGACTCGCGTATCGGGTTTGGATTCTGTTAAATCAGTTAATGCCCTTACAGCCGCAATTAATGGCTATACTTCTGCTGGACTCACTGCCGAACAAATTACTAATAAATTAGTTGCTGTGGATACGAACTTTGCTGTATCTGCAAAAGATTTAGCGGAAGCTTTAAGTCGTGCGGGTTCTACGGCGGAAGATGCTGGGGTTAGTTTCGATGAATTATTGGGTATCGTTACCGCCGTTCAACAAACAACGTCGCGTGGTGGCGCTGTTATTGGTAACGCTTTAAAATCCATCTTCACTCGTTTAGGTAGAGGAAAAACTATTGATTCCTTACAAGCTCTTGGTGTAGCTATTGATGCTTCGCAATCTGGCGTTCAAAAGTTACAAGCATTAGCTTCGGCATTATCTCAAATTAGTGATCCAACACAAGCAAACGCTATTAAAGAACTCGCTGGTGGTGTTTATCAAATCAACCTTGTAAGTGCGGCTTTAAAAGATTTACAATCGCAATCTTCGATTTTTTCTCAAGCTACTGCGATTTCTTCTAAAGCAACGAATGAAGCATTAATTAAAAACGAACAATTAAATCAATCTATTGCAGCTCAAATTAATACTTTGGTCGCTGGAGTTACTAATTTAGCTGAAAAAATTGGACAATTGACATTTGCCCCTGTTCTAAAAAGTCTTCTTTCTTTAACCAATAAATTTGTTGGATGGTTGGATACAGCTTTAGATCCAGAAAAAGGTAATAAATTTATTCAAGCATTATTTAAAACAATAGGTTCTTTCTTAGGAGGTCCAGCTATCGTATTAGTAACAGCAGCATTTTTGAAAATTTTTACATTAGTTGCTAGATATGCTAAAGAAGGTTTTAAAACGGTTCTAAATATCGGCACACAAACTGAACGTATTAAAAATCTTGAAGCTGGGATCAAAACATTCCTAGACAAAAATGCCAAACTCCATGAATTAATTAGCAATTCTACATTAACAGAAGCTCAAAAACATCAATTAATTTTAGATGTTATTAAACAAGAAAATAGAGAATTAGCAAAACAGCAACAATTATTAACAAGTCTAGCAAATTTTGCATATTCAAAAGGCGTTCGTGGTTTCAATGAAGATTTATCCGCTTATGGGAAAGGCGGTAAGAAAATCAGCGCGGCTGGTTTTATTCCTAATTTCGCCAATGGGCAAATGCTTGAAAATATTGGGGCGCAACAACATGGCTACAAAGCTGGAAAAGCCCGCCAAATCCGCATCCACGATGGAAATGGAAAATCTTTTAATTCTTTCGTAAACGACAGGGAAAAGATCTTTAACTTCACTAACTCGAAAGGTAATAGAGCAACCATTGTTCGTCCTCCAAATGGATTCGGCGCAGGAACGCAAGTTGCTGGTATGGCATCTGGATTTATTCCTAATTTTGCGAACTTTGAAGGTTGGAGTCGTGCTGCTTTAGACGCAGTATTAAATGGTTTAAGAAAAAGTCCTCGCGAATTACAAGCAAAACTTTCAGGAGCAAGAACCACTCCCGCAGAATTACAAGCTATTCAATTTTTATTGAAAGCCATGGGTTCAGGCACTTTTAATAAAAATGAAATCAAACAAGAAGTTGAAGCTCTGATTAGAAAACCTCGCGAAGTAGCAAAAGAATTTGTTACTCCTCAAAGTTTAAATCAAGGAGACAGTTTAAGATTAATTCTTGGGAAGATTGGAGCTAAATCTATTGATGATCTAGCTAAATATAAAAATGCTGGTTTAGACTCTTATAATTTATCTTCTCTTGGAGGATCTTCGAAAGTTTATCGTTCTGTATTAGATAGTTATTTTTCCAGAAATGCCCAAGCAAGATTTGAAAATCAAGCCAAAGAAGAAAAAAATCGCTTAGAAAATTTCATTGACGAATATACTGTCAGCGCAAATAGCATCGGAGGTATTGGATTAATTAGTCCTCGTTTCGGAGGGCAGGGCAGAACTTTTGCTAAAATGCCTTTATATGGAATTAACTCCCTATATAAACTAAAAGGAGCGGATGGAACGCCATTTTTAGGCAAGAAAGACGAAAAAGCTATATTTAATAAGAAATCTACAATGACGATTTCTGACATTACAACTTCTGGAGTGCCTTCTGGTCAAGATGTTGTAGATATATCTAAAAATATAAATGAATTCTTCGCGGGACCATTAGTTAATCTTGCGGATAGCATGTATGGTCAATTGTTTGATGTATCCAATCGTTCGGAATTCCAAAACGATTTAGCTAAATTTAAAGCTACAAGTGCGGGGGGTATATTATCTCCATCCGCAGAAGGAGCTATTTTTGAATCTGCAAGTAAAATTGCTCTTTCTTCGATGAAAGAGATGAAGAGTATTTTTGATCCTACTGATACAAATAGGCCATTTGACTTTTCAAATTCCGCCGCTCTTAAAAAAATCTTAGGTATTAATGTTCTTAAAGGTGAAGCTAAAAGGCTTGGTGAAAAACAAATAACTGGACAAACCAACGGCCTTGTTATCAAGGCTTTCAATGATCCAGATTATAGCCCAAAATTAATCAAGCAAATGTATGAACAATACTTGTCTTCTCCAAATCGAGTATTAGAAAAAACGAAAAAAGCTGCAAGTGGTTTTATCCCAAATTTTGTAGGTAAGAGTTCTTTAATTGGAGAGGGATTCTTTGGAAAGTTTCATAAATTAAACGATACTTTGGGAGTGAAACGTTTTAAGAAAAATCGTTATAAGAACCCCGACGCCCTTTCAGAAGCGATAGCCGAAGAATTCGCGATTTCTAAAATTCTTGCAGAAGAACCTTTGGTTTCTGGCGTAGATGCTCCAGATGTTGTCGATACTTTACAACGAGCATTGCAAGCTAAAAGCGTTCGCAAAAAAATAATTTCTGATCCAGTTGCGATAAAGGCTATTGGTGGACATGAATCTAATCAATTAGGCGATGTTATCTCTAATTTGTTAGATAACGCGGGCATGCAAGCAGAAGACTTGCATGGCAATAACTTCACAGTAAATCAAGCTGCCGAAGAATATATTCGTAAAAATGATGATTGGTTAACTTTAAAATCGTCTTTTGAAAGAACATATGCTGGTAATAAAAATTATTTACAAGATATTGCTCAAGCAGGAGGTAAAATTAACATTTTGGACGCAGGTTATATGCGCCCAATGACTGAGCATTTATTTAATCTCTATAAAAAATATAGCACTCTACCAGCATCACAAGCCGCAGGTTTCATTCCAAACTATTCCAAAGCATTAAAAGACGCTGTTAAACGTGAAATTTCCGCAGGAGTAGATCCTTCCAAGGTTTATATTGATCAACATTCTTCATTACGTTCTTCCCGTAATCCAAGTGGATTAATGGTAGCGAATACTATTGATGAACCAAAAGGAGGAATCCAAGGAATTAATAGGGCCAGAAAAGAAGGTCGTAATCCAAAAATGTATGGTGCCGCAAAAGGATTTATTCCTAATTATGCAAAAAAAAGATATGGTAAAAAAGAGAATAAAATATCTGATACTTCTCAAATTACTACTCCTCTTTTACCACAAATTAAAGAAAATGCATTAATTGCTTTGCCGAAAGAAATTAATGATATGATTCGCAATGCTCATAATTTTAACGTAGCTTCTTTAGAAGCGTCTAAAGATTTACAAAAATTAAATAAAGAATTATCTCCAGAAAAAACGCCTTTTTCAAAAAAAATTTCTAAATTAAAAGAAAAAACGTCTCTTTTTACAGAAGCTTATTCTGAATCTAGTTTGAAGAGAGACCAAGGCCAAGGATTTTTAGGAAAAATTCAATCTCATACAGGTAAAATTCAAGGATCTTTATTGAGCTTGTCTTTAGGAGCAAATATGCTTGGAGATTCAATGCCAGAATTATCTGATACTATTACAAAAGCAACTACAGCTCTTTCTATTCTTGATTTATCAAGTGGTCTTTTTGGCCCTCTAGTTTCTGGAATAAAAGGTTTATCCGCTGCTATAGGAGGAGCAACTGTTGGAATTTTTGCAATTACAGCGGCAGCAGCAGGCGTATCCGCATACTTATTCAATAAAGAAACAAGTAGGTTAGTAGATGCTCAAGAAAAAAATATTGCAGGTATAGAAGAAGAAACCCGAGTAAGGGCGCAAAAATTGACATTAAGCAGAACTGCAAAAGAAGCTGGAGTTACTGATTTGACAGGTTTGTATAGGCAAACTCGCGGAACAAAAATTGGTAATCAAATTAATTCTTTGCAAGATCAATTAAAACAAGCCTATAAAGCAAATGATTACGATAAAATCGAAGAAGTTCGTCAAAAATTATTAGAGGCATTTCGAGAAGCTGCTAAAGAAACTAATATTTATAATATTCAATTAAAGGAATTAAAAGATAGTTCTTTATTACTTGCCGATACATTCATCGCTCAATCTGATAAAATCTCCACCGCTATTGGAAAAATAGTTTCTAAACTAGAAAATCAAGCTTTAGCCAATAAAGTTGCAAGCAATGTTCCTTTAAGAGACGAAGCCAAATATGGAGATAGACTAAGTAATTTGTTAAAAATTCAATCTAATAAAAACCAAGCTCTTCAAGCGAATGCTGGATTTTTACAGTCCTTTTTCCAAAAGGCAAAATTTGATGAAGCGGGCAAATTAACTTCTGGAGGTATTTTTGATTTGATCAAACAACGTTTGGAAACAGATCAAGCTTTTGGTCTAACAAGTCCCACTGGTTATAACAAGCAACAAGATATCAGTAATCAAATTACTTCTGGAAAGTTTTTGAAAGATTCATTCAAGTCTTTTATGGAAGGCGGAACAGACGCTTTAAAATCAAAGTTAGAAGAAGCAATCGGTCCTATTAAAGATAATGAAGCGGGGCAACAATTTTTAGATTCTGTCAAAGAAGCGGCTCTAAATTTTCGTGATCAAACTATTGAAGCCTACCAATCGGTTAAAAATACTCAGTTGGAAATCATTAATAAATTAATTGATTCTATTAGTGAATTAAAAAATGCACAAAATGAATCCTTGAGGACTCTTCCTTCAAAAGTTTCAGAAATTAAATCAGGTGAATCTGTCGATCCATTATTCTTGTTCAAGAAATTTCAAGAAGCGGCAAAATTATTGAATTCTTCTGATTTATCTACACGCGCACAAGGAACTAATATTTTAGGATCTATTTCTGGAGGCACAGATATCTTTAAAAAACTTTTTGGGGACAAGGCTTTGACAAGCCTCCAAGTATCGGCGGGATTAAAACCTTCCGATGTTTCCAAGGCTGTCGGTTCTGCAACAATGGATAGAACAAATTTCGCAATGATAAAAAATTCTATCAAAGAAATGTTTGGCGGTAATGAATTTTTCAGAGCATCTCAAGCATTAGATAAAGCCAAGCAAGATCCAACAAAAATTAATGATCTAATTAATATAATTAAATCTTCTTTAACAACAAGAAATGCTGAAAAAGGAAAAGCTTTAATTAACACTTTGACATCTATTTCTCAAGCTTCTTTTGAAAATGAAGAAGTTGAAAAAATTAAAAAGAGCCAAAACGAATTGGCTTCAAAATTACAAGAAACAACAATCGAAGTCGAAAAATTCCGCACTCTTATGAAAGATACTGGAATTCCAGACTCTATTGATAGCCTAAGCAAATCTGTATTTGAAGCATCTGAGAATCTTAAAGATTTTAACTCTTTTACAAAAAGTTTATCAAACCTATCTCTTTCTGTAACTTCTCGTTTAGATGAATTAACTCAAAGAGTCAATAAATTAAGCTCTTAATGTCCTTATTAATTCATAATGTTTTAAGTTGTTCATCCAAAATAGATTTTTCTTATTTGGATGGAACGGCTTCTTTCGGATATAACGTTTCCAACACTTATACGATTGATATTTCTGACGTTCAATTCTTCGATGGGGACATTCCCCTATTAAGCGGAGAAGCGGCCTTAAAAGAGGCTTATATGCGTCCTAATTTAGTCGCCCGTATCGGCACCGACGAATTTATCAATGGGCGAATTACAAACCTATCTTTGCCTTCTTCTTCATTAAGCGGATCTTCCACGGCAACAATTACAATTGAAGAATCTAAAAAGTTGGATTCATATGCGAACAATGTTTTCGCGCAAAACATCCCTTCTCCGCATCTTTTAGATTCCTTTCAGGAGAACTTCTCTTTTTCTCGTTCCGAGGATTCTTATTCTTATACCAGAACTGTTTCTATAAAATATAAGCAAGGTATTGGGGATCAATTTCTAAATCACGCCCACTTTTTCTTAAAAAACTTCTATTTTGTAAATAGACCGAACTTTGGCTATGCCGTCGATGGAATTTCTGAAAATGCCAGAACGGATTCTGGTTTCAAACCCCTGTTAACGGAATCTTATGATTTAATAGATCTTTCGGTTTCTCTTACAGAAAATTTTGAATCATCCTCTATTAGTGGAGATGTATCCGTAAAAAAGAGTTACAACATTGGTATTAACGAGTCTGGATTTACTGAAAAAAAATATACAATTGAAATCAAGGCTTTAAAAGAACCTTTGGAAATTGTTGCGAATAATGCTTGCGCCGATATCTTAGACAATTTGATTTACGAAAATTCTTCTTTCAATAACCCCGTTTCTATTGAAAAAGGGATTAATAAAGATGGTGGCATTATTAGCCTTTCTGTAGAATTTTCCAACGATCCAAGCAAATCTGAAACAAATAAAATCTCTTATACTGTCACTAAAACCAAAAGAGACGCATTTTACGATTATACTTTATCCATTAATTTTTCATCTTTAGGAAAATCTTATACAGAACGTTTTATTAAAACAAAAACGCTTTGGAAAGGATTTCAGTCTTCTATAAAGACAAAAATCCAAACTATGTTCCCCGAAGCCAACCCTATTTACGAAAAATCGCATTCAACAACTTTTGCAAAGTTAGAGGGTAAAATTTCTGAATCCGTAGTTTATACGGACGATCCTGCGTATATACAAGATGGTCTTCCAGAAAATGCTTTAAAATTAAAAGTGACTAATAAAGTCACAGAACAAAACAGCCGATTTTTTAGATTTCTTAATCTTCTTGATTTAAAAGAAAAATTTATCTTATCTGAATTACCAACAATTGGAGAAGGAAGTATCTCTATCGAAATAGTTACTAAAACTCCAGAAGATATTTTTGGCGGATATAAAATTCTGCAATCAATGTCTTTTTTAAATGGAAATCAATACCCAACTTCTGACGTTATTACAATTGATACTGCCAATGGCGCGACTACCCGTGTAATTGGTTATGTATTCTATCAATGATTGTCAAATATGGTAACTATTTTTTCCCATCTCCTCTGCCGTTTGTTGCAGTAGAAGATAATCCAATTATTGCCGAAGGGAATATTGATAGCGTTCTTAAAAAAATTACTTTAATTGGTTCTATTACTGGAGAAAATTTGCCAACATTAGCTTCTGGCAAAAGAGATATTTTATCAGGACTAAAATCTGAATATTTGGGATTAACAATTGGGGATCAATCCTTTTCTTGCGTCAAACCTGTTTCTCTATCTTTTGATGAGTCGCCATTAACCACAGTTTTACCTTATTCCATAGAATTCGAAGTATATGAAGAAACTACTTTCTCAAATTATTTTAGAGTTAAAAATCCTGTTAATACTTGGACTTTTACCGAACAACAAGGGAGAATTGTCAAGGCTTCTCACCAAGCATCTGCTGTAGGAGCCAAAGTCGATAATGAAGACCCTTTGGTTAATGCGAAAACTTTTGTTGATAATTTATTTAATGGTCTGGAAAATCTAAGTGTTTTTAATAGCGGGACTTACCCTATACTCAGCGCCTCCACAGAAGAAATTGATAGACAAAAAGGCAGCTACTCACGTTCTCAAGAATTTACTTTCTCCACAAGTTCAAATTTGATAAATACGGGGGCAATTATTTCCGCCACAACGCAATTATCTTATTCACAAGAAGGAAATCTACAAGCGTCTGTGAATGGTTCTATTGTCGGTCCATTAAATGGAGATATGGTTAATACGGGAATGTTTTCGCCATCCCACGCAACGGAATTAGCGAAAAATGCTGCCATCAACAGTATGTCGGCTTATGAAAATGATCTTTACGGATACATTTGCAATGGCCCTTCTTCTTACAATTATGAAGTAAATGAAGCGGCAAATTCAATTAATTTTACTTTCAATTTTAAAGATCCTACCGACGAAACATCAACAAATATCTACAATAACCAAACAGTTGTAGTTTCTGCAACAAAAGATTCAAATATTTTCAATGTAAGTGTCAATGGCAATATTACTTATAGGTCTGATTTTGATATTTTTGGGGGAGGAAATATTGATACAAATCAACGATTTGTGTTAATCGAAGATGCCTTTGAAAAAATTGATTTCGCAGCAGTCGCTTTGGATGGTCTAGTTACTTTCTTAGACGGGGTTGAAAACTATGATTCCAAAGCTTATATCAATCCTCAACCAAGGGAATCCTCTGTTACTAAAAATCCATTTATCCCATCCATAGATTATGATTATACTTTCACGAATGCCATAGATTTTTCAAATGGACAATTAAATAATCTTTCTTTTACTATTTCCGATAATCTTCCAATTGCCATTACGGGAGTAAAAGAATCTATTGCGGGCTTTGTCGCCCAAAAAATCATGGACAGAAAACTTGGAGAATTGGACGTTCAAGCTTCCTGCAAAGATGGAATCGACAAATTGCCTACGTTAAAATCCATTACTACAGGATTATTTAAAGATAAAATCTGTGAAAGAATTACAACCAGCAACTACACTTCTGGCGAATCTCTTCTTAATTATTCCTTTACCTCATTATATTAATGTCCTTTAATGCTCTTACATATGTTTTGGATGAAAATGCCTTAAATGATAGTTTGAAGGTTTGTTATGATTTTGGAAATTACTCCGTTGTTACTTTAGGAATTCAACAAGGAGTTTTGGAAAATATTGCCCCTTTATCGTCGGGAGTAAATAAGGGGATTATCTATAACGGAACTGGAACAACAACTAATCAAGCATTAAATCAAATTACAGGAGCCAACAAATTTTTATCCAATAGTGGATCAGGCGATTTCTCTAAAAGCAATATTCTGATTAGTGGCAATGTTGATTTTAATCTCAATGGCAGTTCTGCTATTTTTCAATTCCATAATATCAATGCTTATAAAAATGGTATCATTTTTGGATGTTTAGAACATCTCACAGAAACTTATAATGGGGTAGATTACAAAAGCGCAAAAGGTATAAATTTTGGCATAACGGATCGAGGCCATCTATTCATGGAACTTTTCTCAAATAATGGTCCAGAAATTCATGTTTTTAATAATATAGAATTATCTCCAAAAAACATTGTATCTTTTTCTATTGGCGCTGGAGAAATTGAAGTCTGCCGATTTGATTATATCAATCAACAAACATATTCTGAAAGTTTCAATTTTGATACAAGTCTAATCATTAATCCTTCAAATATTTATTTAGGAGCTTCTCCTTCTTATTATAGGGCTAGTGGAATTGCGACCCCAACTTTTAGCGGATATATCAACAACTTTTTGCTTTTCTCCGAAAGATTGAATAAAGACACTTTATATCGAGTTGGAGAGGGGCTTGTTTCTGAATATTATTATTCATCAGGTATTGAAGAAACTGCATCCCGAATTACAGGTTATAATTCCATACCTCTCTACAATACAGGAATTACAGGATATTCTTTCTCCCAAACTGGTTATTTACTATTACCATCTGGATCTTCTTTTCTTTCTGGAGGATTTGCGATGACGGGAACATATTCCATAAGGGAAGGAGATCGCTATTTTATTTTTACAAGCGGCCAAAATCCAGAAATCGAAACCTATTTTAAAGAAGAAGTCGGATTTTTGAATCCTACTTTGTTCGGTTCATATGAACCCACGGGAACAAATGCTTTTGATACACTTGGTTTACAAAATTCAAGCGGTATTGTAACTGGTTATACAGAAACAACTGGTTTTTATACTAATTACGTTCAACAACCTTTATATGATATACAACCATTAACTGGCATAACTACCGAAATCACAGGTTATTCCAGCACTCCTTTATATGAGGAATATTTGATTTCTCGTCCAAATTCTTCTGGCATTGCCCTTTCAGGGTCTTCCTATGGTTACTTGAAAAACTATTTATTTTATTTGGATCAATGAATATTAACTTTGAATTAAATACTGGAAGTTCAACCTTGTCTGGATGTAGATCGCTATCCAGAATTTCGAATTATTATGCTTCCACTACAGAACAAACAATCTATTTCAATAATACGATTACGGGAGATAATAGCACTAAACTTTCTTTGAATTCCCAAACATTAACAGAAGGGCCATTGGAAATTGTTGATCTGGCTTTCGAAGATTTATATCTTTCTTCTGGCGATTATTACTTATTACCGAATACTAATAAAGTTGCCTCTATTACCAATGATCTTACTTTAAATGAAATAGAAGGAGATATTACTATTTTATACGAATCTCGTCCACAAGCTTCTGGCGCTATTTTTATCTTTTCTAACTCTGGAGAAGTTAATACTGGACTAAAAAATCAGATTAATCTGAACTTGCCAACATATACAAATAATTTAAGTGCATTAGATTTCTTTTTGAACGGACAAAAAATTTATAGTGGAGAATCTTATACTATTACAGGAGCGAACAATGGATTTTCTTATCTATCAAATGTTACTGGAAAAATTTTCGCAATTCCAAAATATTCAAACCTTTTAAATATTACTGGAGAATCAGGCCAAGTTTATGCTACAGAATTCATAGAAAACAACAATGCCATTTATTTAAATGGAATGGAACAAGCAAGTATATCTTGGCTTGAAATTAATACTGGTGTAAATATGATTGTCAAAAATAATCCTGTAAATTTTACGATAGATAATCCTTTTTATCAAACATTTGCATTATGAGCATTTCTAATATTGAAATTAATCTTTCTTCTAATGGCAGTCCCCATCAAGCAACTGTCACAGAGGTTATTGGTAAAAATGCTTGTGATCGAAAATCTATAGCTTCTATTATTAGTGCATCTAAGGGGCAAAGCCTTCGCGTCAACAACGATAAAATCAATAATTTATTATCGCAATTTGTTATAGAATCTATTACGACAACTGTTGATCCTTCTTCTGAAAAGAAAGATTATAAATTAATTGATAAATTATCCGCTATCCTAGATAGTTATATTGTTTTAGTAAGAGGAATTACGGCTCCTCCTATTATCGACAAATTTCCTTCTCCTATAGAATTTTTAAATGATCCTAAATTTCCAAATAGCAAAACTGTTTTTGCAGGGCCAGTATTTCCATCTTCTGAACTCCCTTTAAGTGCTTTCGGACCTACTACAGAAGGAGCAACTACCTCTGTTTATAAACCCAAAGCTATTTTGGATACTAGAGGAAGCTATTCTTCTCCTATAATTGATATTCTTGGTAATGTGGTTATTCTCGGTTCCACATATAGTATTATAACTCAACAGATCCATAACGAACGTTCTTTTCAAACATACAATAAAGGAAAAAAAATTAGTAAACTTTCTGAAAATTCTCAATATACGGAACCTGTTGTCATTATGGATAACGGAGATCCTCCAAAAGAAATAAAATTTATTGATCCTTTAGAGGGCCAGAAACAAGATCCAACAAAAGCGACTATAAAATATGGATATACGGCTAAAGAATTTTTTAAAATTTTTGACCTATTATCCATTAAATTCGATAAAAATCCATTAAAAAATATGGATAATGTTTTATTCGAAACTACTGGTAATTTAAGAGATTGTCTTTCCGCTATTTGTTCTTTTTATGGATATTATTGGTATATTCAATTAAATAGCGATTCTAATAAATTTCCATCTTTATACATTTTATCATCAGAGGAAGCGTTTGCTTTAACAATAGAAGATCCTCGCACAGAAGCATTATCTGATCCGTCTTTAGTATCCTATTCCTTTTCCGAAGGAGGAAGATCTCCTTATACAGTAGCTTCTTTTGTAGGAAATTCCGCCCCTCCAGAAAGAGCAGACCAATCGCCTTTCCAAATTGAAGATACTCCTATTCATAAAGAATTTAAAAGAGTAAACTGTGAAAAATTTTTCAAAATTCGCTCTGAAAATATCTCAGAGGAAGAAGCTAAAACAATTGAAGCCTTTTTCTTATTTTTTTATTCGGAAGAAGCTGATTCAACAGAATCCTTTGATAAATTTTTTCTTTTGGGCAAACATTTCTTTGAAAATTTTCAATGCGATTATTTTTATGATTACAAAATTGCAGACAAATATAAAGGTTTCGCAAAATATTTAAATGAAGCGGCTTCCGAAGAATCTGCCGATATGAGTTTGATTAAAGAAACGATTAAAAATTCAAAATACAGCGGTGCTTTCCCTATAGATACTTCTAAAACTTTAACAATGCTTCAAGAAGAAGGGTCTCCACTTCCTTTGCCAAGCACTATGACTGTTTATACAATTTTCAAAAACTATTTTAAATATTTTGGATCTCTATTTATTTCTAATGGATATTCGAAATCTTTTACCGAAAGAGTTAATTTTACAGGTGGAGATATTTCCATCTCAAAAGCTTATTTAGGATCTACAAAATTATCAGAAGTAGAAGAATTAGTTGATTTTAATAATTTCTTAGAGGCTTTTGGAATTAAGAATGTAACGATGCAGGACTTAGCTAATTATGCCAATGTAAATATTGGATTAGGCACTGATAAATATTTTTATATTGCCATGTTGCCAATCAATAAAACTCTTGGCGCAAAGACAAAAAATGATGAAGCTAGTTTTGAAGCAAAACGTTTTGAATTTTTAGAAAAAAAAGTTTGGCTAGGATTCCCTTTGGGATCTTCCGCTTCTCGTCAAGTTATTTTATATAATATCTCAACAGAAGAAGAAGCCGATATGCGCAAAAAAATTAATGATTTATATACTACTTCGCGAGAAAAATTCTTAAAAGCCCACAAAAATTTAAAAGAAAGAGTTCTTGTCCAAATGTCTCGTATAGATAATGGTCCAGATGGCACAGAAGACTCTGGAGAAAGAGAAAGACTTTCTTTTGAGAATTCTATTTATAAAATTTTCATCCCAACAATTGATGGGAAAGAACGTTCTATTTCTATGGTAAAAGCCGAATTGAAAACTTTTACTGGAAGTATCACCGATATAAAAACATTAATAAAAGCAAATAGATCTCAACTCATAGGTCTTGACTATAATTTAAATTCGGCAAGCAAAACTTATTATAGATTATATATCCCAACATTTTCAATAAAAATTGATTCAATTTCTATTCAATTTGCCAATGATGGTATCTCTACAACTATTGCGGAAAGTAATAAAGGAATTATTCCTGTAGATCAAACATTAATCTTAAGCGACTCTAAAGTTGCAAGATCTTCTAACTTTAGAACATTCTTTACCGCTGGCCAGAAGAATTTCTTTAGAATGAATTAATTCAATTCGGACAACATCTTTGTTAAAATTCTACATTCTTTTGTTGGAATGTCTTTAAACGATTTCCATTGAGAGCAATCATCATTACGATATTTATTCTCTTTCCAAAGAGTTCTCAACCATTGGATAAATTGATCGAAATTTAAATTCTTTTCTTCTGCTGTTTTTTCAAGAAGCGCCCAAGGTTTTAAAATAACATTTTCTTCTTCCGTTTGAGAACTTTCTGATCCAGAAGAACGCATGATTTCATCTGCCCCGACAATATGGATATTTAAAAAATTGCGCACGGCACGGACAAAAGCCCTATTACAAGCCATGGTTTCTAAAAATTTTTGACCAAAATCATCTGTATTTTTTACAGATGCATTTGCGCAATCCGAAAATTTTACAACATAAGGTGTTTCATAATTCGGAATCCATGTAATTGTGCAGGTAGCTATAGCATTTTCTGTATTACCAGAAATATTATATGAGACTTCGGAAAATCCCCTTAATTTAGCTAACTCTTTAATACCCCCGAGCATTATTAATAATTGTTTGTCTTTTAAGCCTTCAATAGAAGAAGGAATTGGCTTTTGTCTGTTTTCAAACCATTCCTTATTCACATAAAGGAATTCTGGTTTGATCATTTCTCTCCAATTAATTGATCCATCTTCATTAAAGACGTATGCAACATTAGGATAAAGTCCTGTAGAAGTATTACGAGAATATTTTTGAACAGCTTGCTCTACAAGCGTTGCGGGGATTTCTTCACTCATGATTGTTACTATAAATATACATCCAGTCTAAGTCAAGTAAAAACAAGTCCATAGACTTGTAAACTGCGAATATATTTGGATAAACGTCCGCGCCACAAACAATTTTTTTATTAGATATAATCGAAATATCTTCGTAAGAAGCGTTATTGATTTTTTGTCGATTGTCTTCTATCGTTTTTTCAACATTAAAATTAATAATGGCGTTATTGAAAAACTTAGCTCTTTCGTTTTTTAAATTTTCCTCGTTTGTGCAAATTAAATTAACTGGAATACCAAGTAATTTTAAATCTTCCACAAATTTCTTATCGAAAGATCCTGAAACATAATTGACACATAGAAGATTTTTAACGAAAGGAAAGTTTAAGTTAAATGGTTGCGCCGTAGTTACTTCTCCAGTATTGCGCGAAAGAATATCTACCATTATTTTATGAGTTTCCATATCACAAAATAAATCAAGTCTAATATTGACATTTTTTAAAACTAATGGACAGGGTAAAGATGGAATAATATCTATACATTTATCTTTATATCTCAAACCAGCATAAATCGTTTTAAATGGAATGTTATTGTTAAATCCAAGCATCTCAAGAATAGTTTGAGCAATAATTTCGGGATTTATTTTGTTGATTTTTTTAGGGAATTCATTTAATATAAAAGATGGATTTTCATCTTTTTCGCGAGGAGTTTCGATAAGAAATTGTTTCTTTTTATCTCCCCAATATGGTGCCGAACAATTCGCAAAAGATTCCCCGAAAATAGCCGTAATTGGTTTGTTATAAACACTCGCAATTTGTGCTGCCAAAGAATCTACTCCAACAAATGCCATGCTGTTCTTAATGACATTTGATGTTTGTCTAAAATTTAACTTGCCTCTTAAATCCAAATCACATTGCACGGATGGGTCTTTTAGAGAACCAATTTGAACAACCTTTATATTTTCACGTTGCAAAAATGGCAAACAGAGATTCAAAACTAAATTCCAATGGTCATAATCTCTTAAATTGTTTTTTTTAGAAGCGTAAAAACAAATATATTTATCAAAAACTATAGGATAGTAATGTTCCAAAATTTCTATGGAAGAAATTGGAACGCCTGTCGATAATGCATATCTCTCAATTAAATGCATGTTCTTATTCTTTAATGTTCAAAGTAATGATATCGTTGCCATGATGCAAGTAATCCAAATGTTTTTGAGTCCCAATATGAGGCAGAAAACAAATTTCGAAATATCCTTTATGAGATCCTTGTCCTTCCATCATGAATAAATTTTCCATATGAGGATGAAAATCAAGCACTTTATAGATGAACCTATTGCCTAAAAGAATTTCTTTGAATTGGGGCTTTGTAGCGAAATAAATGTCTTTATCTGGATAAGCCTTTTTGATTGATGGCAGCAAAGCTGTAGATAAAAAGACATCTTCTTCGGATTCTGGCATCACGAACAAAATACGATCTTTCCTTTCTTTATCTAAAAATGAATCAAAAGGAATCACTTTTAATTCTTCGGAAGGCTTGGCATTTTTGAAACTTATTATGGGTTGCTTTACTGTTTCGAGAATTTTTCCTTTTAGATTCTCAACAATTTTCTCAACGCTAAATTCTGCTTCTATCCATTTCTTGCCATTATCAACTAATTCTTGTTTTCTCTCTTGATCCAATCCATAAACATACAACAATGTATTACATATCGAATTAGCGTCGGTAGAAGCTTTGATGAATTGGGATTGGGGTTCTCTATATTCATGCCATTTTAAAGGAAGTCCCCCTTGATGCTCATAGCACGAATCTGTGCCACAAGAGTATTCTGTAACCAATGTAATTAAGCCTGCGGCTTTAGCTTCTTGAATTGGTAATTCTTGCCCTCCAGAAGTAAATGGATGACAATATACGTCCATACAATTATAAACTTCATTTAATTGTTCCTCGGTTAATCCAGCAATCGCTGTTTTTGTTTTAAAGGTTTTGGCCGAATTGCAGAATGGGCAATTAATTTCCGCACCTTCAAAATTTTTAATAGAATATCGTCCGCAAGAACTACAACGATAAGTTGCTAAAACATCATGCGGACTAATCTTCTTTTCTTTTAAATATCGAACGATATCCCAGCCAGCTTGATTATCTCCCCAATCCGTATGCAAAATTAGTTTAGCTTCTGGAACTATTTGTTTGAATAATTTAAATCCATCTAGGAGATTTGGAACAGATTTTCTCAATTGATTTTTGAAAACAAAACCTATGACAAAATTTTTATCAAGGCCGTGTCTTTGGCGAATTTCGCGTCTATTTTCAAGAGGTTTAAAATGATTTAAATCAATAGCCCCATGTATTGTTGAAATATTATGAATGCCAAATTTTTTCATTTCCTGTGTGGCGAAATCAGCCCAAACAAGAAATTTGTCGCAAGACTTCGCCATAATCATAGATTCTTCCATCAATGGAAGGCTGTCTAACGTTGTCCAAATGATTTTATGGGTAGTGTTCCACCAAGGCTTTGCAACGAAGCCAGAGAAGGCCCAAATGTCTTCAATGCCTACGTAAACATCTGGTTTTACAATATCAATAATCTTGTC
Source organism: uncultured Candidatus Saccharibacteria bacterium (assembly GCA_964507955.1). Taxonomy (GTDB): domain Bacteria; phylum Patescibacteriota; class Minisyncoccia; order Phycocordibacterales; family JAACPR01; genus JAULZV01. The sequence goes on from CAZDRR010000001.1 coordinate 38,974, forward strand.
TATTTCGTAATAGCCATATGATGCAGCGCGGTTTTTAAACGGATCGTTTGCAATTGAAGCCAATACTTCTGGATTCTCTGTCATAGTTCCATAACAAGGCCAAGGAGTCTTAACATCCCTACCAAATGGAACGCCATTCGCTGCTTCATAAACCTCAATATCTGGATCATTATGCAATGCGAGAAGAACATTCTTCATGTTCTTCCCGAATCCAGTAACCATTCTACTGTAATTAGAATGAAAAAGAACTTTGATTTTCTTGTTCATTAAAATGGAACATCGTCGTCAACATCATTGTCATCTACTTCTTCCGATTGGGAATTTTTGGAATTGGAAGATTGATTGTCTAAACCGAAATCATCATCATTTTGATTCTTATCGTTTTGTTTATTGTCAGGACGGAATTCTTCCTTCGCAGCATATAAAACTTGGGCAATAAATTCTTTTAAAAGAACGGCTAAAACTTCCGTTTCTCCAGCTTCTAAAGCAATCTTGAATGTCAATGCGGAATTTTTAACAATAGAAAGGCCAAAAGCATCAGAATCATAAGTCAAATTCTCATCTTTACCTTTGATTGTTCTTGGCTTATCCCAAGGAGTAAATTTGATAGAAGTTGAATCGTCGTTATTCTTATGGAAGGTAGCATAAGGAATTCTCGTCTTTAGAGATGACAGTAATTCTCCAGCTTCATTCGCATTTAACTTGATTGTAATTGATTTTTTAGGGTTCTTAGCATTTTCTTTAAAAGACCCTGTTTTTGAGTTATCATTCCAACTGCTTTGGAGGACTGCGGAAACGAATAAAGCTACTCCTCCATCTCGGAGAGTGCCGATTTCAAAGCTCATTGCGCAACCATTATTTTTTGAGTTCGGTTTATAAAGAGTGTATTTCATTTTGAAATAAGTGTAATTTCTTCTGACATATTGTAAAAGATGTATTCCAAAATTCAACCCCAACAAATCAATTTGCATACATTTTCCAGCCCAAGCGGACATTTTACGATTTCGCAAGGTTCCGATTATGTTTATCTTGATTTAAACAAGTATTTAACTGGAGATTTTAATTTTACAGGAAATATTTTAATTAATGGATCTCCTATTTTTACATCGGATACCACTAATGTCGTTGATCATTCTGATAATTTAATTTTATTGGGATCAAATAATACAGCCAATGGAACAGGAAACGTCATTGTAAATTCTATTTCAACAACAATTCATGGAACGAATAATCTTGTTTTAAATTCTTTTCCTGCTGGAACTTTTGACCAAAGCGTTACAAAATGCACAATTTTAGCAGGAACTTATGCTGGATTTAATAATAGTATTTCTGGATCAACTATTTTAAAAGATCAATCCAATTCAACATCTTGCACCGCTACAAAAAATAATGCTCTTTATGTTTCTTTTGTTGGAGGGAGTTATTTTGATGGCAATGTTAATTTTAGTAATTCTGTTTCTCTGGAAGATTTTGCCGATTTAAAATTAGCATCACAAAGTTCGGGCCTCTTTTCTGGAGATATTAATGTTTTAGGTAATATCTATTGGAAAAATACTTTAATTCCTTCTATTAGTGATGTTACAGGAATTAGCGGAAGCTTACAGACTCAAATTACCAATTCTGGAGCTTTGTTAACAAGCGATTTAGACGCCTTAGAATTTCTTGTTACTGGAACATCTACAAATCTAAGTGGCAAAAGTGTTTTTACAACAGGCGATCAAACAATTTCTGGAATTAAAACTTTTTATAATGATATCCTTTTATCTTCTTCTTCTTTAATTGGAGATACGGGAATAAGTAACTTTATTCAATTTGCGGATAAAAACGTCGTTAATTCTTCTGGTGATTTGCTCAAAATAGTTTCAAAAGACTCTTGCGCTATTTTAATTGATTCTAATGATACTAAGTCTGGAGATTCAAATTTCTTTAATGGAGATACTTCTTTCAATAATTCTTTTGTTATTGGTAAGGGATTTGATGATTTGGATGGGGCAGATCCTTTAATGGCAGTAGATTACTATGGCAATTTAGTTGTTACTGGAAATTTAATCTTAAAAAATAGTGCGGGATTAGTGCCTACTGGAGATTCTGACGCTATAGGAACTCATGGAGCTTTTGTTCAAAAAAATCAATATCTTTACATTAAAAATAACAATACTTGGATGAGATTCTCTGGAATCAGCACTTGGGATAATTCTAATCCAGATATCATCGCAGCGGGTTATCAAATTGTGCCAAATAATGGAACTGCCAATAGTCATGGATTTTTCCGCTCAAATGGCACTACACCAAGTTCTTCTGGACTTGATCTTGCCAGCGGCATATATACGGCAACCGTTATTTCTCCACCAGTATTAATTGCATGGTCCTACACAACCTCAGATGCGCAATGGCCAAGTTATGCGGAGTGTTCAATAAGCACTCATACTATCAGAACAACTTATGATTTGGAAAATGAAGCCTTTTATGTAAAGGTTATTTCTTAAAATTCAATAATTGCAGATTTTGTCTCAATTTTCTTTGGCGTATCTTTTAAGTGCTTTTTACCCTTATTTTTCTTCTTATAATCGTCAAAGAATTTACGTTTAACAGGATCTTCTCCAGTTGCAGATGCCCGTTTTTCAGAAAGTTCGGCAGATAAATCCATCATATCTCCAACAGTTCCTTTTTTGGAACCTGTTTTATTTACGAAATCTTTTGCAGAATGAGGATCAATAGTTGTATCTATTGAGGCATTTGGAATAGTAAAAATTCTTTTCCACGCAATACCATCTTGGTAATACTCATGTTTGTCATTCATGCCTTGGAGAATTTCTTTGATTTCTCCAGTTTCTTCATTCTGGTAAAGGTAAAGTGGCATTATAGCATCTTTGTTAAAATTTGATCAACTGTATTTTTATAAGTAAATTGTTTCCCCATTATCAATCCGTTTGTATTGACGGTTTTGGCTTTTAATACCGCTCTTTCCATACCATCAATCAAAGAATCTTCGCTAAGAAGAAAGTAATTGCCCTGATTAAAAGGAAGACCTTTTCTGAAAAAGAAATTATCGTAGCACGGTTGTTCTCCGACAGGCTCAACAAGAATTGAATTATCTTCTGTAGCCCAATCTTTATGAGAAGAACAATTAGAAACTACCGACCATTTTCCTAAAGCCGTCGTATTAAATGCCCCCATATTCCAACCCTCTCCATTCGAAAAACCAGATAAATCAATATCTATAGCGTTCATCAATTCAAGAACTTCGGAATTTGTATCGAGCGATGGAAGAAAATTGATATTTGTCCACTCTTTATCCCCAAGGGTTTCTTGTAAAATTTGTTTGTATTGTTCTGGAGTAAAAAAGGGATTATTGACAAGGCAAGTTAATAAATATTTTGGGTCGTTGCCATATTTTTTCAACCAAGTTTGGATAATTTGTCGAGTATTTTTCCTGCGTTCAAATTTTCCAATTAATCCAAAATGTATAACGTCATCGTTAAACTTTTTATCAATTACATGAAAGTCTTCGTCAAATCCTAAAGGAACATGGGAAACATTATCGCAGCCAGCATTTTTAAAGATATTTGCGGCAATGGAACTTGAAAAGAAAACATGTTCTTGACTTTTCACTAAAGCGATTTCTTCTTGGGTTGGAGAAGAAACTTCGTAATATGTATAAAGAAATTGTTTTGGAGCAATTCTGTTTTCAGAACCATTGATATGCCAATTTTTAAGAACAGGATACTTTTTGTCCAACGTTTTGAATCTATTCTGTCCAGATTCCTTAATCCAATCAATGAATTCTTTTGGAGCTTTGTCGAAGGCTTGGAAATTAGCCTGATCGCCTACGGGGAAAAGGGAAACTTCGGCATTTCTTTTCCAAAGTTCCTTTAAAAAATTCATTGATACATTCCCTAAACTCAAGGAATTGATGGGGCCATTAAAGTGAAGTTTCATTTTCTTCTATTTTTTTGAGAATTTTTGAGAGATTTTTATCATGTATTCCAATACATCCTTGAATAGATAGATTCATTTTTTCGGCAACTTCTTTCCATGCTTTTAATTTCCCGTTAGTTGTAGAAAAATATCTTTCCATAAAGATTTCTTTGATACGCTTATCAGTAAATGAGTCAAGAGCTTTATTAATTTTTTCAAGCAATTCACTTTTCTCCATGGCGCAATCAGGGCTATCACTTTCCGAAGGAAGACAATAACCTAAAGAATCGAAATCTACAATATTCGCGCTTTTTTTGTTATTTGTTTTGTTTGTCAAACATAAGTATCTTGTGCGTAAAGCTAAAAAAGTAGAAAATTTGCTTTTTGTTGGATCGTAATTTAATGCCGCATTATAAATATTGTAATTCTTTTCAAGCATTAAATCGTCAAATTGGGTATCTGTCAAACTTGATCCACCATACTTCATTATCATGTCAACGTAAATACCAGAATGTCTTTGGATCAATTCATCCAAAGCCATAGGATCATTTTCTTGTTTAACTTTATCTACTAATTGGCTATCTAAAATTTCTGTCATAGAAAATACTTAATATTGTTCATAACGAAAGACTCACACAATTTTTTTGACATGATTTTCAAATCTTCTGGAGTTTTGGCGGAAGGCCAATCTATTTGAAAGTCTGCATTTTTATGCAGGACTGGATCATTGCGTTTTTCGTCTTCGTTTGGAGCTTTAAAATATTTCTTTTTGTCTGCCACAAGATCAAAGCGTTTAATATGAATTAATTTACCATTTTGATTTTTAAGCCAAAACAATTCATCCGCTTCGTTGTCAGCATATCGAATATCTGAAATGATATATACGTCGGCTTTCTCAATGTCCATTCTTTGTTGCAACATAGATGTGAAATATCCGCCTTTGGTAGCTATTCGCTTGGCATATCCATAAGCGACCAATAAAGGGCGAAATCGTTCTTTTTCTTCACCATCTAATTCAAAGACATCGACATTAAATTTTTCTTTTAAGAAAGGGGCCATTTCTTCTTTTAAGCACTGCGCTAAAGAAACCCTCTGAACGTTAAGATTTGGAAAGGAATTTTTGATTTCCTTTTCCAAGGCGTCCGCGATTGTATCTTTTCCAGAACGAGCTAATCCTGATACTCCAATAATTTTCATAATCCTGTGCTGCCAAAGCCTCCTTCTCCTCTTTCGGATTCGCCCACTTCGCCAACCTCCAAAGTTGGAACGGAAACTGGCATGAACACCAATTGGGCAATTTTATCTCCTTTTTTGTAAATGTTTTGAAAGCCTGACCAATTGCTGACACTTACCTGAATCCCAATTAAATCCTTGAAAACAAGATCTTTGGGCTGAATAATGTATTTAAATCGGACAATTAAATTTCCTTTGTAAGAAGGGTCAATGACACCTACAGAATTTGCCAAAACCAAATCGTATTTTGACAAAGAGGATCTTGGGATAATCATCGTAAAAAATCCCTGTGGGGGATTTACTTTTACACCAGTATCATACTCAATATAGTCAATTCTTGTCCAATCACCATTAAAATTCTTTTCTCCAACAATTTTTGGATCTGTGGCTGCGATCAAATCGAATCCTACGTCTCCCTCAAGTGCTGGGGTGCGGATGCCATCTAAATTAGAAACCGTTGCTTTCGACATTGCCTTATAGTAAATTTTGTGTTCGAAATGTCAAGAACTTTTTACGATTACAAAAAAAGTTGCCCGATTACAAAAAAAGTTGTTGAATTCCTTTTTTTCGTGCCTATATATTTAAGTGGGTTCTGATGGATCAAACTTAATCTTACGATAACCAAATTTAACTATAACTTCGTTTAGTTTAAATATAGTTACGTTAAAGTTATTTAATTACTCACTACGTTCGTAATTAAATGGGAAATTTGGGTTCCGAGCAAAAAAGTTCTTGACAAGAAAAATTTCCTTGTTATAATTAAAAAGTCCAAGCTAGTTGCGACAAAGTTTCGCACTTGATCAATTCCGATTATTGGGCTAAGGTTACGACAAAATTAAAACGCCCAATGGGACTCACAAGTTCGTCCCCCTTTTTTAAAAAATTATTTCTAAGACTCTGTGCTAACGTCAAAGTTCCGACTTCTTCTTCGAAGAAAAGCTAGTGAAATCTCGCAAGCTCGATTTCATATTATACATCGCGTTTATGAAAAATTTTTGGCAAAAATGTGTTGCCAATTTTGGATATCGCGTTAGAATGTGTAAGATAAGAGACTATGATTGACGTGCGCGATTTACGACAAAATGAGGTTAGAGAGTATCATGAAAAATATTGCATTTCCGAACTACTTCCAGAAGATTTTTTAAACAAATACAAGAATAAACAGCCTAATTGGGGCTTTAATGGGTTGGGCTATATTGTTTACAAAAGGACTTACGCTAGAGAAATTGTCAAGGGATTGACGGAGGAATGGTGGGAAACAGTTGCTCGTTGCGTTAACGGTGCGCAAAAAATTGGTGCGAAATATTCTGTTGAAGAAGCCCAAAGATTATATGATCTAGTCTTCAATTTAAAATGTAATTTTGCAGGACGAATGCTTTGGCAGTTGAATACGTCAACTGTTGAAAGATTCGGACTTGCCAGTTTGCTCAATTGCTGGTATTGCGCGATGAGGGACATTGATGACTTTTGTTTTGTATTTGAACATTTGATGTTAGGTGGGGGAGTGGGTTTTTCGGTCAAAAGGGAAGACGTTCATGAACTGCCTAGAGTTAAAAAAGGAGTAAGGATTACTCATGAAAAAACCAAAGATGCTGATTTTATTGTCCCTGATTCTCGACAAGGATGGGTTGAATTGTTAAGAAAAACCATGCAATCATTTTTTGTCACGGGTAAATCTTTTTCATATTCAACAATTCTTGTGCGTGGCGCTGGAGAAAAAATTGCTGGATTCGGCGGCACTGCGAGCGGCCCACAAATCTTGATAGACGGAATCCAACAAATCGCGAATATTATCGCGAAAAGAGAAGGTAAAAAATTGCGTTCAATAGACGTTTTAGATATTAACAATATTATTGGCGATATTGTTGTGGCGGGCAATGTCAGGAGAAGTGCGGAAATTGCAATTGGAGATGCGGATGATTATTTATATTTAAGGGCTAAAAATTGGAGTAATGGCAATATTCCAAACTGGAGGAGTAAATCGAACAATAGTATTGAAGCAGATTCATTTGAACACATCAGCGATGAACTTTGGGAAAATGGTTATGTTCTTGATCCAAAGACAGGATTAGCAAAAGGCGAAGCTTACGGCTTCATCAATTTACAACTTTGTAAACAATATGGGCGCTTAGGGGAAGAAAGAAAGGAAAACTGCGAAGGAGTTAATCCATGTGCGGAAATCACTCTTGCGGATGGGGAAGCATGTAATTTGGCAGAACTTTATTTAAACAATATTGATTCTAAAGAAGAATTAATTGAATGTGCGAAACTACTTTATAAAACCCAAAAAGCGGTTTGGAATCTACCAGCACTTTACGAGAAAACAGAAAAAATTGTTTCCAAGAACAGGCGTATTGGGCTTGGAGTAACAGGTGTATGCCAATCTCTTGATAAACTTGATTGGTTGGACGAATGTTACGTTACTCTTAGAGAATATGATAAAGAATGGAGTGCGCAAAATGGACTTCCAGAGAGCATCAAATTAACAACAGTTAAGCCAAGCGGCACCCTTTCCTTATTGGCTGGATCAACAGCAGGAGGACATGCGGGCTATTCTCGTTGGATGATCAGAAGAGTAAGAATGGCTTCAACAGACCCTCTTATCAAGTTGTGCAGAGAAGCTGGATATAAAACCGAATACCTGTTACGCTTTGATGGAACAGAAGATTATTCTACAACTGTTGTAGAATTTCCTTGTGAGTTTTCTCCAGAAACCGTATTGGCGAAAGATTTATCGGCTGTGGACCAAATGAATTTGGTGAAAAAGTTACAGACAATTTGGGCTGACAATTCCGTATCGGTGACGATTTATTATCAACCAGAAGAATTGGATTCCATCAAAGATTGGATGAAGGAAAATTATAAAAATAGCACGAAAACACTAAGCTTTTTAATGCATAACAAACACGGATTTAAACAAGCTCCATTAGAAGAAATTTCCGAAGAAACATATCGCAAGATGATTAAAAAAGTTAAACCAATTGAACAAATTTTTGATATTGGTTCTACTCTCATTGAAGGTTTGGAATGCGAAGGAGGAGCATGTCCATTGAGGTAACAAAGTGTATCTGTCACAATATCTCTTTTCAGGAGATTCTCAAAAAGAATAAACCCCTTCCTCTTTTACAGGAGGCGGGGGTTTGTGCTAATAAATGTAAATTATGCGTTCCCTTTTTGGAAAAAATAATTTTGAAAAAAGAAGAGAAAAATGAATAATCTGATGTGGACGTATTATTCATTTCAGATTTTAATTTAGAACATAACTCTGGCGGTGCGCAGGTAAGCAATGACGCTATTATTCGTGCAGGACGAGAACGAGGATTGTCTATTACAGAATTTAATCATGATACAAGTTCTTTAAAATTAATGTATCGGTATGATTTGTTGATTAGTTCCAATTTGGAAGTTTTGAGTCATCGTTCTGATTATATATTTGATAGGATTATTAATCACCCAAACCATATACGATTAGAACACGATTCCTGTAGTTATCTGCCTGCGGATAAACGTCGTAAACTGTTTTCTTCGACAAAGAAAAATTTCTTTTTATCGCAGTTTCATCTGGATTTCTTTAAAGAAGCATATGGTGATTATTTCGAGAATGTAGAAATAAACTTTGATCCTATTGATACTAAAATTTTTTATCCAAGTTCCAATAAAAAGCGAAAGTATGATATTGTTTATTGCGGATTCTTGCATGAGCTAAAAGGAGCATATAATCTCATTCATACTGCGGTTTTCAATCCCCAAAGGAAATTTGATGTTTTTGGATGGAGCGACAATGAGAGATTGATAAAGGAGTTGCAACAATATCCAAATATAGAATTACATCAACCCGTCCCTTTAAATGAAGTCGGAGAGATTTATAGAAATGCAAAATTTATTTTCCATGATCCAGTTGTTAACGAACCATTTTGTAGAATGGTTGGTGAGGCACTGATTTGTGGTTGCGAATTGATGGGCAACGGAGATAAAATTGGCAGTTATCAGGAATTTTACAAATTAGGGAGTGACGAATTCCGCGCACAAACAGAGAAAGCACAACACACGTTTTGGGATAAAATTTTATGAAATCAGTTTCCGCAATTATTAATTGTTTTCAACGCCCACACGCTTTAAGAAGTCAATTTGAAGCGATAGAATCTCAATCTATCAAGCCGAAAGAGATTATGATTTGGCAAAATGCCCCAATGAATGGAGCGCAATTTGATTATTCTTTTTTAAATAAATCAATTATTAGCTTAAATAATTATAATTATGGAGTATGGGCTCGATTCGCATTTGCTTTAAATTCTCATTCTGATTATATTTGTATATTTGATGACGATACTATTCCAAACGAAAATTGGTTTGAAAATTGTTTAGAACAAATTGAACAAAATGGGAATGGTCTTTATGGAACTATTGGAGTAACATTTAACGATTTAGATTATCGTTCTTATATTCGTCATGGTTGGGCGAATCCAAATAATAAGGTTGAGCAAGTAGATATTGTAGGACATTCTTGGTTCTTCCATAGAGATTTATTATCTGCATTTTGGAGAGAAACAGATTTGCCACTTTCCTATTTGTGTGGTGAAGACATGCATTTTTCATATTCAATTCAGAAATATCTTGGATTAAATACTTTTGTGCCTCCTCATCCGATAGAAGATTTGTCTTTATGGGGTAGCCGACCCCAATCAGCGATGGAATTAGGCGTTGATAATAATGCTATTTCTGTGAATTTTCATTCACAAATTTTTGGAGAATCTTTAAAGCATTATCATAAAAAAGGCTTTAAATTATTAAATTTATGAAAAAAATACTTGTAATATATGGGACTCGCCCAGAATATTTAAAAGTTAAAAATTTCTTGAAAAAAAATGACGTTTTTGACATAAAAAGTTTACATATTAAACAACACTCTAATATCATTAATTTTGGCGATCCCGATTATTTAATAGAAATTGAAAATAAAAATATAGATAGGTTAAACAATATTTTTAGTGAAATTTTTTTAAAATTACCAGAAATTATTAAAGACTTTGATTATATTGTTATTCAGGGAGATACGGCATCTGTTATGGCTTCTGCTGTTTGCGCTTTTAATTTGAAGAAAAAAATTATTTATATTGAATCAGGATTAAGAACTTGGGATTTGGATAATCCTTTTCCAGAAGAGGGATATAGACAAATGGTTGCGCGTATTTCATATATAAATTTTTGTCCGACAGAACGTTCTAATTTAAATTTAATTAAAGAAAATATTAACCAAAATTGTTTTGCTGTAGGCAATACGTCTTTAGATAATTTATTGAATTTAAAAGAAAAATGCTCTTATCAGGACAAGGTTTTAATTACTTTACATAGAAATGAAAATTTAAATATTTTATCAGAATGGTTGTCCATAATAGATCAATTTGCAAGAGAACATCCAGAATTAATGTTTATTTTTCCAGCGCATTTAAATCCTATTGTGCAAACAGCGGCGTCTAAAACAAAATATTTAAAAATAATTAAACCTTTAGAACACGAAGATCTTTTAGATATTTTAAAAGATGCAAAATTCGTTATTACTGATTCTGGAGGAATCCAAGAAGAGGCTTGTTTTTTAAATAAAAAAATTATTGTATGTCGTAAAACAACAGAACGTCCAGAAGGCATTTCGACTGGACATATAAAAATTGCAGAAGATCCTTCTAAATTGAAAAATCTATTAGAAGAAGTAAATACGAATTTTATAATAGATGGATCATGCCCATATGGAGACGGGCAATCTACCCAGCGAATTTTACGAATATTAGCAAATGAAAGACTTTAAACAAGAATTATTAATAATGCATGATAGACTTATAAAAGGAGAGTCGTTTGCATTTTCTAAATATGCGGATGGGGAATGGGCCGCGATGTTAAATTTACCTTTAGATAATAGAGAATTTAAAAACGAAAATTCTTTCGAAACTTCTCGCAAAGAGTTAATTGAATCTTTTAGATTTAAACACCCAAACTATTTTGTTGGAATTTCTTGTGAGTGTTGTCAAGGAGAAAACCATTTTCGAATGAAAGAATTTTCAACACAACCTATTGAAAATTTAACTTATGCGAATTTATTTGTTAATAGCAATTATCCGATTTATAAACAATTATTTCTTCCAGAATATGAAAAAAGAGATGTTCATTTAGTGTGCAATAAATTATCGAAAATAGAAAATTTACCTTTTGTGCCAGAAGAAACATATTTTGTTGGATATAATGCATGGGTAGAAGACCACGATCTTATTAAAAAAATACAAGATAAGAATTTATCGGATAAATTATTTTTATTTTGTTGCGGGCCATTCGGTAATTTATTAGCCCACCAACTATTTTCGTCAAATCAAAAAAATATATATTTAGACATTGGATCAACATTAAATCCGTGGTTACAATCAGAAGGATTTAAAAGAGATTATTATTCTAATGGATTCTACGCTGGTCGAAAATGTTTTTGGAGGGAATAACAATGATACAAAAAAATAAACGATACTTAATTACTGGAGGAACTGGATTTTTGGGAGAGGCTTTAATTGCTCGACTACAAAAATTCGGATGCACAATAAGAATTTTGGCAAGAAATGAGGGAAAGCTAATAGCTTTAAAACAAAAATATCCAAATTTAGAAATTCATACAGGAGATATTTCAGATCCTTTTGAAGTAAAACAAGCAATGAAGGATGTCGATGGAGTTTTCCATCTAGCAGCTTCAAAACACGTTGGATTAGCAGAAACATTTGTTAGAGAATGCGTTAAGTCTAATACTATAGGATCATTAAATATATTAGAAAATTCATTGAATCAAAAATTAGATTTTGTTATCGGAATTTCGACAGATAAAGCCGCCCAAGTAGCAGGGGTTTATGGAGCTTCAAAACTTTTAATGGAGCGTTTATTTAAACAGTTTGAGGAATTAAATCCTCTTTGTAAATATAGAATTGTTCGATATGGTAACGTTTTATATTCTACAGGTTCGGTTTTGTGTAAATGGAAAGAATTAATTCAATCAGGACAACCATGTGCAGTTTCAGATTTAAATGCTACTAGATTTTATTGGACAGTAGAACAGGCAATTGAGTTAATTTTTGAATGTTTATCCAAAGCAGAAAATGCTTCCCCTTTTGTTCCTCAAATGAAGTCTATTAGAATCAAAGATTTATTAGAAGCAATGTATGAAAAATATGGCAATGGATTTCAGTTAAATCCAATTGTTTATGGATTACAACAAGGGGAAAATTTACACGAAAGGATTTTGGAGGATGGACCTTATTCCAACGAAGTTCCCTTATATAGCAAGAAAGAAATTTTAGAACTGATATGAAAGAACTAACTTTATTAATTGGTAGTTGCGATAACTATGCTTCTTTATGGCCTATTTGCGCAGATTTAATTCAAAAATATTGGGAGATTGATTGCGATAAAATTATAGTTGCAGAAAATTATTCACAATCATGTCCACAAGAATTTAAGTTAATTAATGCTGGGTGCAGAACTTGGACGGAAAGAATGTTATATGCATTAGATTCTGTTAAAACTCCGTATGTTTTTTTTATATTAGAAGATTATTTTTTAAGCGAAAGAGTTTCTAAGGAAATGATTGATCAATTTTTATTTTTTCTGAAAATTCACGAAGCTAATAAAATAGCTTTAACAACAATTCCAGAAGGATTTTATAAAACATCGAAATTTTATGAAAATTTATATGATAATATTTATAAAATGGATGACGATAGCGATTACTTAACAAGTGTTCAACCTGCAATTTGGAAGACTTCTTTTTTAAAAGAATTATTACAACAAGATAATTGGAATCCATGGGAATTTGAAATTATTGGTAGCGCAAGGATAAAAGGGAAGGATAATAAAATTTTTATCAAGAAAAAAAATGACCCAATTTATTTTAATGCAGTTAGAAAAGGAGGTTATTTTTCAGAAGGTTATTTTGAATTTATAGAGAAAGAATTGAATAAAGAAGTTGACAAGAATCATTGAATACGCATAATATGAACGCGAATATGAAAAAAGTGCTAATAACAGGAGTCACAGGAATGGACGGGAGCCTTATGGCAGATTATTTATTAAAGCATACAGATAATTTTATTGTTGGAGGTATTCGTAGATTGAGTGTGCCGAATCATAAAAATATAGAACATCTCATTGGGCATCCTAGATTTAAACTTATTGATTTAGATATTACAGATGCGATTAATGTTGCGTTAGTGATTAAAGAAGAACGACCAGATTATTTTATTAATTTTGCGGCGAATTCTTTTGTAGGCAATAGTTGGACGATGCCAGTTAATCATTTTACGACGAATTGTTTATCGGTGCTTTATCAATTAGAAGCTATTCGCAAATATGCTCCAAACTGTCATTATTATAATGCAGGCTCTTCTGAGGAGTTTGGTGATGTTGTAACTGTTCCTCAGTCAGAAAGTCATCCTTTACGCCCACGAAGTCCTTATGGGGCAGCTAAGGCTTCTTCAAGACATCTTGTGAAGGTTTATAGAGAATCTTATAATCTTTACGCTATTCAGGGTTGGTTATTTAACCACGAAGGAATTCGCAGGGGAGAAGAATTTGTCACCCGCAAAATTACCAAAGGCGTTGCAAGAATTAAACATGCCATTGAAAATAAACTTCCATTTGAACCTCTTGAACTCGGTAATCTTGATTCAACAAGGGATTGGAGCGATGCAGAAGATTTTGTAGATGGTATATGGAAAATGCTCAATCAAGAATTTCCAAAAGAATATGTTCTATCGTCTAATGAGACCCATTCTATTAAAGAATTTGTAGAATTAGCTTTTTTATCGGCTGGGATTCATGGTGTTTGGGTTGGAGAAAAATTAGATACATTATATCTTCTTCCAAATGCTGACGCGGAATATTGTGAATTTGCATCAATTAAATTAGTAAAAATTAATGAAAAATTTTATCGCCCAGCAGAAGTAGAAATTCTTTATGGGGATTCAAGTAAAGCACGGACAGAATTAAATTGGCAACCAAAAATTTCTTTTAAAAACCTTGTAAAAAAAATGGTTGAAAACGATATAAAAGAATATGCCAAAACCCATTCGTAAATTTTCTAAAGAAAGAAAAATTTTCATTCAGAGAATGCTTCAAGGCCGTCCAAAGAATTTCGCTTTGGAAATGAAAACGGCTTATGAGCTTTTCGAAATGCACGAATTTGACTTGAATTTTTTCGAGAAAGTTTCTCCTCCTCCATTTAAAATCAATAGCCTTTTATGGTTTAAAACCAGAGATGGTTTAAAGTTCTTGGCTAAGAAAAAAATGGAAATGAAGTTCCAAGTGCCTGAATATGAAAAAGTTGTTGAAATTGGGGAGAAATGCGGAGAAGATACATTGACTGAAATCAAACCACGAACAATCAGAAAATTTTTAAATGGCTAGAACAAAAAATAATCCAACAACTCCAGAACAAGATAAAAAAGAAAAGCCTGATGATCAAGCTTTTGCTTCGTCTTTCTTTAATTCTAATAAAGAATTCCACTATAATCTTGTGGAAGAAGCGGAAGATTTTACCGTATCAAGCGGCTCATTAAAATTTGACTATATTCTTTCTGGAGGTTTTAAAAAAGGACTATTCCGTTTTACAGGCGTAACAGAAGGCGGCAAAACTTCATGTGCTTTGACAGTTTTGAAAAACATGCTGGATACCGTTCCTAATTCCAAAGGGATTTATGTCAAGGCGGAAGGACGTTTGCGTAAAGAGATTCAGGAGAGATCTGGTATTAAATTTGTTTTCTCTCCCGAAGAATGGGAAGTAGGAACTTGTCTTGTTTTCGAATGTAATGTTTTCGAAACAGTATTTGATTTTTTTAGGGGTTTGTTAAAAAATAATCCTAAGAAAATTCGTTTCGGTTTTATTGTTGATTCTGCTGATGGATTAATTCCAAAAGGCGATTTGGAAAAATCTTCGGAAGAGGCTGGGAAAGTTGCGGGTGGAGCTTTATTAAGTTCTGACTTCTTCAAGAGAGTTTCTTTGGGAATGTCTAAATTCGGGCATTTAGGAATCTTTTTATCTCAAGTTCGGGCTAGAGTCGAAGTGAATCAATACGCTCCAAAAGATCAAAACAACAGGACTTCTGCGAGTGGCGGCAACGCCCATTTGCATTATCCAGATTGGATTATCGAATTCAAGAGACCGAATAAGGACGACTTTATTGCAAAAAATCCAGAAGCACCTTTATCTTTAGATAATCCTCCTATTGGTCATAAGGCAAAAATTCTTATCTGCAAATCTCCTAATGAAACTACTGGTATGATTTTGGATTATCCAATCAAACATGGTAGAACTGGAGGTCGTTCTGTTTGGATCGAAAGAGAAATTATTGATCTATTATTAATGTGGGAATTTTTCACTAAGAAAGGATCATGGTATTCTTTTGACGAAGAGATTCAAGCTCACTGTCAAGAATTCGGTTATGATTTGTCGAACGCCATTCAAGGTATTCCAAACTTATACAAACTCTTGGAAGAAGACGCAAAATTAGCAGAAATTTTGAAGAACTTTGTAAAAGTTAACTGTTTAGTAATGAAATGATTTTTAAATCAGCAACATCTAATAAAAATGTTAAACTCAGAAATGCCACTCGATATTTAATAAAATGGAATGGTAAATGTAGGAGTAAAATACAAGCCAAGGTAAAGGACAAACTTTACCCATTTTGGTTTGCAGATATCGTTTTTGAAGAGTTGCCAGTTGTAGGAACCCGATTGACGTTAGATTTTTATAACGCTAATAAGCAAATTGCTATTGAAGTAGATGGTTCCCAGCATTATAAATTCAATAAATTTTTCCACAATAACTCCCGTATAAAATTTTTAAATCAACTTGAGAGAGACGATATCAAAGAAAAATTCTGTGAGAAAAACAATATCAAGCTTGTTAGAATTTTGGATACAGATGTGCTTGACAAAGAGCTATTTAGGAAGTTAGGATTAATCAAATGAAGGCAACAAATAATATTCCAGAAACCTTATTAAGTAAGGTCTTTGACGCAACAGGCTCCGCTTCTGGCGGCAATAGAGGTTATATTATTGCCATGGTTAATTCCAATGGAGACCCGACAATCATTTCTCGATTTGAAAATTCTTGTGTGAGCCTTGCTTTGAGAAAAGCCCTTGAATTATTTGTTGACACAGATAATCAACAATTAAACCAATGATTTATTCTTACGAGTTGGAAAAAAAAGTGCTGTCTGGTATTTTACAGCACCAACATAAATGGGCGGAAATATCCCTTTTTTTAAAGGAGTCGGATTTTTATTCTGACGATTCTAAAGTAAACGTTTCCATTTTTCGTTTGTTAAAAAATGCATTGGATAATAAAGAAGTTGTTGATGAAACGATTTTAACACAAAGAATTCAACAATTAAAAGTTAGTTTTCCAGATTGTATTGATATCGGAGAATATATCTATTCTTTGGCGTTTTATAAAATTTCGGAAGATGTTTTTATTTCATCAATCAAAGAACTCAAAAAGTTTTCTGCCCGAAGAGGAATCTACATTGCTGCTAAAGACGTAGCTTCTTTTGTCAAAAAAACAGATCCAAATTTATCCTATTCTTCTATTGTCGAACAGGCGGATAAATTATACAACGACGCAATTCAAAAATTTGAGTCTTTAGATTCTGGCCCCATTAATTTGTTTGAAGTAATGGAGGAAATGATTGAAGAACGCGGGAATAATCCTATACAAGAGTTTGGATTAATGGGTCCTCATCCACGCATTAATCAAATTTATGGCTCTTTGCTTAGAGGAGGGAATATTACGGTTATTGTAGCTCGTTCTGGAGTGGGCAAGAGTCAATTTGCGATGGATTTTTCTACCAAAGTTGCAGCGATGAATAACGATATTCCCGTGCTTCATTTGGATAACGGAGAAATGAGCGAAGAAGAGCTTATTTTCCGTCAGATGGCCGCTATGACAGGTTTACCCGTTCACTTGTTCGAAACAGGTTTATGGCGCTCTTGCACATACAAAGACATGTCTTCTAGGGAAATTGTTGACTTAGTTCGTCATACATTTTCAAAGATTAAAAACATGAAGTTCTTTTACGTTAATGTCGCGGGCATGACGGTTGAGGAAATGGTAGCTTTGACAAAGAGATTTTACTTTTCCAAGGTTGGACGCGGGAACAAAATGATTCTCAGTTTCGACTATATTAAGAGTGATTTTAGCAATATAGGTAAAGCAGACGGATGGCAACAAGTAGCCTTTATGGTTAATAAATTTAAACAATGTATCCATCGGGAACTTTGTTTTGATGGTGATCGTCCCGTGGCTATGATTACATCCGTTCAGTCAAATAGGCTGGGTATTACGACGAATAGGGCTGCTGAAAATATTGTTGACGATGAAAGCGTTGTTAGTTTATCAGATGCTATTACTCAATTTTGTTCTCATTTGTTTTTGTTGCGCAAAAAAGTAATGGAGGAGATTCAGGAGGAGGGAACAAAGTTTGGCACCCATAAATTTATCAATTTAAAATCTAGGCATTTGGGCAAAGACCCAATGAGGGCTATTAATCCCGTCACGATGCCTGATGGTTCTAAAAAGAACAATTATATCAATCTGGATTTCAATAACTTTTCTATTACAGAGAAAGGCGATCTTGTTGATTGGGTTGAAACAATGAATGGTGGAGGCTCAACAGAATTGGAGACTTTTGATGCGGAATTTGTTGATGATATTCCAGAATTATTAACTAATGGTTGATTATAGAAATATTTTAGAGAATTTGGGCTACAAGCTAATAGATCGAGGATCATATTGGCATACAGCCGCTATTTTTCGTAATGGAGATAATCCAACAGCAATTCAAATTTATAAAGATACTGGAGTATGGCGAGATTTTGTAGAAGATTCTCCTTTTGCTCCATTTGAGGCTTTGGTAAAAAAAACTTTAAATACGAATGATTCATCGCTCATTAAAAGCATATTAAATAATAATAGCAACGATATAGAAGCCGTTTCCTCGAAAAAAAAATTATTGAAAGAAGAGCGCGTTTTCGAAAGTTCTTGTTTGAAAAGACTATTGCCACATTACGACTTTTATACTTCTCCAGAGAGAAATATTTCAATCCAAACGCTTGAAGATTATCAATGCGGATTGGCTACTTCTGGTAAATTTTATCAAAGATTAGTTTTTCCTATTTTCAGATATGACGGCAAAATACATGGGTTCTCTGGTAGAAAAATTCTCGAAAGCAACAACAAAAGCAAGTGGTTTCATTCTGGCAAAGTTGCTAATTGGGTATATCCAACTTACACCACTCCTTTTACAAGTTCGGCTATTTTAAATAAGAAAAGAGTATTTCTTGTAGAATCCATTGGAGATTCGTTGGCGATGTATGATAAAGGAATTCAAGAAAATCTTGTTTCTTTTGGTTTATCTATTTCTCCAAAATTAGCTGCTCATTTAGGATCATTAGAAGTTGAGAAGATTGTTTTCGCATTCAATAACGATTTTGAAGCAGAAAAAAATAGGGGTGTAATCGCCGCTGTTAAAAATATCATCAAACTTTCTAGTCACTTGGATTTCACAAAAATTTATATATGTCCTCCTCATAAAAGTGATTTTGGCAAAATGACGGATCAAAAAGATTTTGAACTTTATCTAAAATATTTTGATAATATGACTCACGAAGAGTCTATGCGCAAAGTAGTCGATCAGGCGGAAGCGTTAGGAAATAATGTTTCTGACGATTTTAAAATATTAAGAAGAAAGTTCAACAAACTCTATTCATTCCATTATGAATAAACCATTATCAGCTTCCAGAATCAAAGTCTTACAAACTTGCTCTTATTTATATTGGGCGAAGTATCATTTAAAACTTCCCGATAAGGCTAACGAGGGTAGTTTGAGAGGCAACATTTGTCATACTGTTTTTGAAGTTCTTGGCGATCCTCGCCATAGGAAACATTATGATGCAATTGTCTCTTTGCAAGATGTTGCTGCTTCACAAGCAATAGAGAGATTGATTTTGTCTTATGCCAAAAAGAATGGCATAGATTCTTTCGAGAATTTGGATTTAATCAACAAGATGATCTTGGAAGGATTGAATTATGATTTTTTTGGAACCAAAAATGGGAAACCCACATATGGATTAAGCGAATGCGATTTCGATATTGATGTGAATACTGATAAGAAAAATTATCGCATTTTGGGTTTCATAGATAAATTGTTCTTGTTCAAAAAGAAAAAACTAGCAATTATTCGTGACTTTAAAACATCAAAGGGAATTTTTTCTGGAGAAGAAGTCGAGGATAATTTGCAAAATTTAATGTATTGCCTTGCAGTAAAATACTTGTATCCAGAATATTTACAGAGAAAAATGGAATTTCTGTTTTTGAAATTTGATTTGAATAACGGAGGCTTGCTGGAAATGGCAGAGGTTTCAACAGATGAATTGGAAGGTTTCGAAATTTTCTTGACTCAGGTTCAAAAAGTTATCAATAATTTCAACGAAAAAGCCGCATTGGCAGATATGGCGTATCACAAAGGCTTTGGACAAGGATTTACTGGAAGGACAGTATGCGGACAAGGAATGAACCCAAATGCTCTTAAAAAGGATGGAACGCCCATGTGGGCATGTGCGGCAAAATGGCCTTTCGACTATTATGTATTATTGGATGAAAAGAAAACTGTGATAGGCTCTTCGTTAGATAAAATTGATTTGGAGCAAAAACAAACAAAGTATCCAAATTCTAAAATTGAAAAACGCAAATATGAAGGATGCCCAGCTTGGAACGTAAAGAAGAAAATTCTTGACAAATACGATCCATTTTTATAAAAAAAGAATAGTGATTCCATTATTTAAAACTCATTACAGCGTTGGAAAGAGTATTTTAACTCCTTCTAATATTTTTTCATTTATAGATGATTCTCCGCAGGTTGTTTTTGTTGAGGATAGTTTTTGTGGTTTCCGTAATATTTTCAATGAGGCTACGAAACATAA
Organism: uncultured Candidatus Saccharibacteria bacterium; assembly: GCA_964507955.1. Classification (GTDB taxonomy): domain Bacteria; phylum Patescibacteriota; class Minisyncoccia; order Phycocordibacterales; family JAACPR01; genus JAULZV01. Next base: position 59,128 of record CAZDRR010000001.1, read on the forward strand.
AAAGCAATTGATTTTTGGAATTCGGCTACCAGTTATCCAAAATTCTTTGGAAGAACGTCCGAGTAAACTTGTTTTTTTTGCAAAAAACGATGAAGGAGTTGGGGATTGCAAACAACTTTTTTCAAAAACTTATTGTTCTGATGAAAAAGTTTTAAAATTAGGGGATTTAAAACCCAAGAATCTTAAAAACATCAAAATAGGAGTGCCTTTTTATGACTCTTATGTTTACAATAACGTATTTTATTTTGGGTTGTCGGAATTGCATTTGAAAAAATTTGATCATTTTTACTTTGAAGAAAGCAACAATCATCCTTTTGATTTTCAAATTTCGAATGCCCTAAAAGAAGTTTCAGAAGAAACAGTCTTGGCGAAAACAATCTTGTATAAGAATTACGATGATTTTGATGCCTTTACAATGTATAAGGCAATTTGTAATAGAGGTCACGGGAAATCGCCAACGCATTCAGCGCCGAATATCAATCATCTATGTTCCAACGAATTTTGCTGGGAATCTTTCAAATTAAATAAATGAGCTTACCATTTGACCAAAAATACATAACCTTTGATACAGAAACAGAAGGCTTGAATTTACATAATTCTCGTCCATGGCAATTGGCGTGGAATCGAGCAAAAGGAAACAAGTCTCTTAATGCAGAAAATAGATTTTTATATTGGTCTGATTTAAAAGTATCAAGAGACGCGGCGAGGATCACAGGATTTGATATAGATTTTTATGAAAATATTGGCAGGGATAATCATAAATACAAAATTTTTGGCAAGGAGTTTAAAGCGGAAAATCCAGAGGTCGTTTTAAACGATTTTGAAAAAGAGTTGTATGATCCCAAGAACATTATTGTTGGGCAAAACTTATTAGGATACGACGTTTATATTATTGCCACTTTACAACGTATTTGTGGCAAAAAACAGGATTTCTCTTATTTATCCCGCATTTATGATACGAGACCGCTGGGTATGGCTTATAGAGAAGGATTGACAAAACCAAAGAATTGCGACATGCTTTCTTGGCAATATAAAATATTAAATGACGCATCTTTGAAAGCAAAAGTTTCACAACTCGCACAATTGAAATTTTTAGGCATTGAATTTGATGAAACGAAACTTCATGATGCCTTATATGATAATGAAATGTGCTTCCAAATTTTTCAAGCACATAAAAAGAATTTAAGCCTATGATTTTTCATGATGTAAAACCATATGTCGAACCAGAGCCAGTAGGCGTCGAACTACCTAAAATTTTTGTTACAGAACAAGAATTAAAAGAAATTGACGACAAACTTACCGTCAACAGCAGCAGTTTTGATCTTTTGAAGTCGCTGGTCAGAAAGGGATTGAAAGACAAGGGAATTGTTAATCGAGACGATAAACAAACATATTTTGATAGGGCAAAACAAGAACTGGATACTTTCGAAGAATTGGGATTCACAGACTATGTTCTTTTAAATTGGGACATTTTGAATTTTTGTCATAAGAACAATATCCCTACAGGCGCGGGCAGAGGTTCTGCGGCAGGCAGTTTAGTTCTTTTTTTATTAGGGGTTACAAATATAGATCCGCTTGAACATAATTTATTCTTCGAAAGATTCGTTTCCAAATCCCGTGCGAAGAAAATCCTTTCCAAATCAGGAAAACAATTTCTTGTTGGAAGCTTGTTACCCGACGTTGATTCAGACATTTCATATGATCAACGCTCCAAAGTTATCGCTTATATTGAGGAAAAACACAGAGGAAAGACTTCTAAAATTTTGACCTTTAATACTTTCAGTTCCAAACTTTGCATTAGAGAAACAGCGAAGTATTTTTGTGAAGCTTCTGAATTTGAAGCCAGTGAAGTTAGCGACATGATTCCGAAATTACACGGAGTCGTTGCTGATTTGGAAGATGCATATGAAGAAGTTGAATCTTTTAAAAATTGGGCAAACCGTTATCCAGACGCTTATAAAAATGCTTTAAAAATAGAGAACTTGAATAAAAATACGGGAGTTCATCCTTCTGGAATTGCTATTTGCTCCGATACAATTTCGAATATTATTCCTCTTCAAAAAACAAAGGATGGAGATTTGGTGTCGGGTTATGATATGAATGGAGTATCGGATTTGATGGTTAAATTCGATATCTTGGGACTAAGAACACTTACTGTCGCCCAAAATACCTGTAATCGTCTAGGCATCTCTCTGGACGATATTCCATATAATGATGAGTTCATTTATAAAGCGTTACAGGATTTCAAACATCCGATGGGATTATTCCAAATTTCTGCGGATACAAACTTTAGGGTAGCGCAAGCAATTAAGCCAAGCAACTTACAAGAATTGTCTGATGTTATCGCTCTTGCAAGGCCCGGAGCCTTGCAATTCCTTACAGACTATAAAGAGAACAAACAGACCTTAAAAGAACTTGGTATGCATGAAGAGTTAGATCATATTCTTTCATGGTCAAAGAATGTTATCTTATATCAGGAACAATTGATGATGATCGCCAACAAGGTTTTCGGATTCTCTTTAGAAGAAGCTGAAATCTTGAGAAGAATTGTTGGTAAGAAAAAACGTGATGAGATGCCCCCATGGAAAGAAAAAATTTATAATGCGGGCAAAGAAAGAGGATTGGATACAAAAATCAGCGATTTCTATTGGTCCGCTCTTGAAGCCTCTGCGGATTATTCTTTCAATTTAAGTCATAGCGTTAGTTATGCGACTTTGGCGGCGAAAACCGTATATTTGAAATACAAGTATCCTCAAGAATTCTTTATTTCTCTATTAGAATCTGCTGAATTCGAACCAGATCCATTAGCGGAAATTTCCCTTATCCAAAAAGAATTACAGGATTTTGGTATTAAACTTCTTCCACCTTCCCTTGAAGTATCCGATATGACATTTTCGGTTGAAAATGAAAATATTCGTTATGGATTAAGAACTATTAAAGGTATCTCCTCCAAGTCATTAGCTTCATTGGTTGATTTTCGAGGCAAGAAATTTGCAAATAAGTATGAAGTGTTTTCTGCGGCCAAGAATGCAGGTATCAACATTTCTGTTCTCGCGGCATTGATTCAGGCTGGAACAATGGATCAGTCTGGACAGAATAGAAGTCGCATGGTTCTGGAGGCACAAGCATTTAACCTTTTAACAGATAGGGAAAAGCGTAATTTTATGCTTATCGGAGAAAGATTTGGATTTGACCTGTTGAATACAATTGCTGATGTGGTGGACAAACAAATTATTGGAGACGATAATCGGGTGATTATGTCCAATAAAAGGTTGGAAACCTTCAAACGCGATTTCCAAAAATATCTGACAATTTATCGCCAAAATCGCAAGTATGATAAATTTGCAAAATGGTGGTATGAGAACACATTATTAGGGTATAGTTATTCGATTCTTTTAAAAGATTGTTTTGTTGATACGTTTGGTGTTTTGGATAACATTAAGGATTTGGAAGAAGCTGACGATAGATCGACATTTAAAGTTGCTGGTCAAGTTGAAGATTTCTTTGTTAAAACGAGCGCGGCTGGAAATAAATATATGTCCATTCTTCTTTCAGACAATACAGCGACCCAAAAATTTCTTTTTATGGATAATCGCAGGGCAGCTAAATTAACAGAATTTTTAGAGTTTAATAAACTGATCAAAAAGGATATAATCGTATTGACAGGGACAAAAAGTTCGGATAGCTTATTTGTGAATTCTATAGAAAAAATAGACTGTTCAATTTACATGAAACCGAAAGATATCAAAGATGAATCTTGATTATTATACCTCTCAATTACAATTTGTTATTAAAGAAAGCGAAAGGTTCGCTCAAAACAATGGATTTAAATATGTAACAGAAGATATTCTGTTTTATTCTTTAATATCTTCTCATAGTTCAACTTGTATTTTAGCATTTGAGAAGGCCCAAATTAATATAGCGGCATTAGCGGGAGAAGCGATTAAATCAATTATTCTTCCTAAAAAACATCAAGAATTTTGTGGTTTTTCCAAAAAGGCAAAATCTATATTAAAATTTGCGGAAGCTATCGCTGCGAGTCAATTCCGTCAGGAATATTTGTCTCCAGAAATTGTGCTGTTAGCTTTCTTTTCTCAAGAGCATTTGCCGAAAGCTTTGAAGAATTTTTTCAAAGTGAGTTTAACAGAAGAAATCTTGGAAAACCCTCAAGTGTTGTCTTTATTTGAAGGCGTTGCAATTGTGGTAAAAGATTTAGATTTCTCAATTAAGGAAGAAGTTGAGCCAGAAAATGAGGATGTTAATAACATCCCTATGTTTGAATTGAATCCGATTCTTTCTCAATTTTCGGATAATTTGAATTTACAAGCAGCTATTGGGTTGTTTGATACCATTGTGGATTTTGATTCCAAGATAGATGAAATTGCGACAATTTTATGCCGCAAAAAGAAACCGAATGCGATTTTGGTAGGTCCTGCGGGGACGGGAAAAACAAGTTTAGTGCAAGGTTTGGCTACAAAAATTGTAAAGGGAGAAGCTCCTGATTTACTTTTGAATAAGGTAATTTACTCAGTAAACTTATCTTCTATGGTGGCAGGGACACAATATCGCGGACAATTCGAAAAGCGCCTTGAAGATTTTATTAATGAAGCCAAGAAATATTCCAACTTGATTCTTTTTATTGATGAAATTCACACGCTTGTAGGCGCGGGAGGAGGATCTTCATCTTCTCTTGAAGCCTCCAATATATTAAAACCTGAATTGGCAAGAGGAAGCATTTCTTGTATTGGAGCGACAACAATTAACGAATATACGAATACTATTAAAAAAGATTCAGCATTGGATCGTCGTTTTGAAAAAGTAATTGTCAGGGAACCGTCTAAGTTTCAAATGGAGAAAATTCTTCCTGAAATTTTGAATTATTATGAAGAGTTTCACGGCGTTGAATATACAGAAGAATTTGTAAATAACATCATTTATTTTTGTGAACAGTTCTTGCCAAACAGAAGATATCCAGATAAGGCGATTGATGTTATAGACCACTGCGGAGCGCAAGCCAAAGTTAAGTTTTGGGAAATGGATGCTGAATTGAAAGATTACCAAAAGCATATTCGCGAAGGTATTGAAGAAACTGGTGAGGTTGATCAAAAAGCTTTGGATCTTTTAAATAAAAAAATAGATGTGTGGGAAGGCAAACTGTTGTCGGAAACCGCTAAAGTTCAATTAAGCCATTTGAAAGCATTCTTCCTTAATAAAGGAAATCCTCTTAATAGAATTGAAATAATTGATTCCTTAATAAAGGAGTTGGGTGCGGATTTTGTGGGTAATAAAAAAACGATTTTAGCTTTTTCCAAAGCGATGAGGTTATCAACTTTGGGGATTAATAAAAAAGATAATAACGCTGTTCCAGATTTATTCTTGGTAAGTGGAGGACATGCTACAGGGAAAACCCTGTTCTGTTCTTTACTTCAACAGTCTTTAGAGAAGATGGGATCGAATGTTTTGGTATATAACGGAACTCAATTATCTGACGGGTATGCTCCTTGGAAAATTCTTTCTCCACAAAATAACAATGCATCTTTAGCTGAAAAAATACTCATGTATCCGAACAGTATTATCATTATAGATGATTTTGATAAAATTCATTTGTCTTGCGAATCGCTATTTTCTCAAATATTTAAAGAAGGATTTTTGCAAATGCACAATGGAGAAATTGCCGATTTTTCCAATTGTAAGTTTATATTGACATCCTCAATTAAAAAATCTTCGGAAGTTGGTTTTAATACAAGACAAGAAGAGATTCCAAATTTACCTTCAAATTTTTTGAAATTTTTACCAAATAGATTTTTCTTGTGCAATCTCTCAAAAAGAGAATTGAGGAGAATTTTATTTAATAGATTGAAACAGATTCAGAAAAACTGTTTATTAAAAGGAATACAGTTTAATTTCGATTTTGGATTTATTAAAAAATTCGTGGACGACAATTATAAAAAAGAGGAATCAGTGAATATTTTAAATAAAGCTATAGAAGAGAAATTAATTTCAAAAATTTCCGAGCAAATGCTAAAGGGAGAAACAATAATTCAATTATGAGAACACACGTTATAGACAAAAATAATCCTCCATCATTGACTTATGGAGGCAGCATTCATTCTTGGCAACGAGAATTCACACCATGGCATCGGAGTTCTTTCCCTTTGGAATTTGCCGATCAAGCGCCTGATCAAAGCGATACTATCGCGGAAGGATGGGGTGGATATGATTGGTGTGGGAATTTGATTGTTTGGGTGCCAGATTCAGACTAATAAAAAAGGCGGGGTTTCCCCCGCCTTTTTTGTGTTTATCGAGTTGATTAGGAAACCAACGCGATACTTGTTTTCGCGATTTTGCGCTCCGAAAACGAATTACGATCATAGAAATAGATATAGCTATCTGTTTCCGAACGGAATTGAGCATTAAAAACATCGCCTTGAGTCGTATAGAGACCGAAGAAACGGCCCTTAGACTGACGGATTTGCTTCAATGCATTGATTTGCTGTGTAGTTAATGTCTTCATAACGCCTTAATAATAAGCAATTCCTCCCATTTGTCAACAGAAATTTCCAAGAAAATTTTACTTGATTTTTCGTCATTTGATGAGATCATATGGGTATGAGAAATTCAGTGGCAAAGAAACTACGAAAAGCTATTAAATTTTCATTCAACGAAAATAACCAAATTAAAAAAAGGATGTATCGTCGCTTAAAAAGATCTTATACTTCCACTCCTCAGAATAAAAAAGAGATGTTTATGAATAGTCTTTCTTTATTTTTCAAATAATTACATTTTATGAGAACGCAAAATACGGGACGCAGAACCCCTACTTCTACTGCAAGCAATAACAATAATTCTTCCAATTCGTCCAACGCCAAAAATGATTGGAAAGATAGGGAAGTTGGGGCCTTATGGAAGAAAACATCAAATGCTGGTCAGAATTTTTATTCAGGTAAGGTTAAGGTTAATGGTGTTGAAATCAAGATTGTTGGCTTCGCAAATTCGGACAAAAAGGCCGATAATCAACCAGACGTAAGACTTTATATCGAAAAGGATAAATAATATGTTAACTCAAGAACAAGAAAAACAACTTTTAGAATTTTCCTGCAAACAAATGCTTGCAGACCTTACCTTTCCAGAGGTTTTGGTATTAGTGCAACAAGCTATTTTGCAAGCAGCATCGGAAGGATTAAGCAAATTAACTCCAGAGCAAAAAGAAGAATTTTATAATAAAAATTTTGTAACAGATTCTTCTCCCAAAATCTATATGCCATGACACTCGCTTTAATTGTCAGCATTTTTAAATCTTTAGAATTATTCTTAGCTCTTAAAAACAAGCTTTTTTACTATGAAATTATCCAAAAATCAAAAGAAAAACAACAATCTCTTATCAAAGAAATTGAAGTTTTGCGGGCTAAGGGCGATTCTGATTCTGCCGATTATGCTGATAGACTAAGACAAGAATTGCTTGAAGAAAAACGCGAATTAATTTGTCTTGAGGAATTTTATTCCTCTTCCAGCAAGAAATCCTAGCGGCGGGATGAGAGAATGATGAATACGTATGACTTCCTTTGTTAAAGGGTTGAAATACCATTTTAATTCTTTCAAGGCTTTTCGAATTTTTGGTTGAGATTTTCCAGTTAATGTTTTAGAAATTTTTTTCTTTCGATCATCACTAAGAGGTTTCCCAATTAAACCACGGCGAATATTATTTTTCCATTGTTCAGTTCTAATTTCTTTCGACATTCTTTCTCCAACTTTTTTTCTATTTTCTTCATTCCAATAAAGAGCGACTTTAGCTCGACATTCTTTATCCCAAGGCATTCTTCCACCATCTCCTGTTTCTAATTTTAAATTAGCGAATCGAGGAGAATCAACAATGTTCCAGCGTTTTGAAAAATATAATCCTAACTTTACAATTTCTTCTTTTTTTTGTGTGCGAAGTAAAATTTTAGTTAAAACATTTTCCCCATGAATTTTTAGGTGTCTTTTCCAGTATGTTCCAGATCCTTTATATTTATGAGGATTTTTATTGGTATATCCTAAATATTTTAATTTAGTTTGTTTATGGGTTTTTAAATATAAAAAATACATTTTATGAAAAAGAAAATAATAGCAACATGTTTAGTTACACCCTTTTTTATCTCGTCTTGTATGATAAAATCTCAAGAAGAGAATAGGCGTCTTAATATTTATCAACCTTCGATATTGAGACTAGAGAAAGAGGTCCCAATTAATACTTTAGATGGGGTATATACTCCACAAATAGATGAAGTATGGCATTCGGATGCCAGATTTAGAAGACTCGAAAGGGAACTGTATTATGACAACAAATGAAATTTACTATATTGAATATAGGACCAAAAAAAATGATCCCTTCGCTATTTGGAAACCTACGTTCACTTCTTTTGATGCTGCGCAAAAACAAAGAGATATTTTAATTGCTAGGGGTGTTGATTCTGCGGTAATAAAAAAAGGGCCAATTCCGAAAAAAAGTGTATAATAGAGTATGGACATTCTAAAAATTATCACAGACGAGGAACAATTGAAAGCGATTGCGACAACTTGGGTTCCAATTGTAGTATCAGGAGCGTCATTACTTTCTTTAGTTATAAAAACGGCATTTGCTCCAAAAGAAGGTTCTGCGTTTGCCAAGGTAGTGAAATGGATTGATTTTGTAGCACTTAACCTCAATAAACCAAAAAAATAAAGATTAAATAATCAATGGATTATCAAAAAATCTATGATAAAATTATAGAGCGTTCTTTTAATAGAACGCTCTCTTGTTATACAGAAAAACATCATATTCTCCCTAGATGTATGGGAGGAGGAGATGAAAAAGAAAATATTGCAATTTTAACTGCTAGAGAGCATTATATAGTTCATCAATTACTTGTTAAAATTTATCCAGATAATTTAAAATTAATTTTTGCATTAAGAATGATGGTAATATCTCCAAATCAAGAAAATAAACGAATTGGTAATAGAGAATACGAATGGTTAAAAAAGAAACATTCGAAAGCCTGTTCATTGCGTTCTAAGGGCAAAAATAATCCATTTTATGGAAAAAAACATTCCGCAGAGGCTTTAAGAAAAAATTCAGAATTTCATATTGGACGAAAATATTCCGAAGAGACGAAAAGAAAATTATCTAAAATTTTTAGTAAAGAAGGTAATCCAAATTTTGGAAAACCAATTTCTTTAGAGCAATTAGCAAAGACATGTAGAAAAGTTCTTCAAATTAATAAAGATACAGGAGAAATAATTGCTGAATGGCCGAGCCAAGGAAATGCGGCAAGAAATTTAAATTTTGGGCAGGGGATGATTTCAAATGTTTGCTTAGGTAAAAGAAAAACATATAAGGGTTTTATATGGAAATTTAAAGAAGAATAATTTTTATTCTTTTTTTTCTAAAAGACTCTTATTTTTAGAATAGAGGTTTTTTGTGTAATTAGAAGAAATGTCGGCAGCAACTTACGATTTCACCATAGAAAAGGGAGTAGATTTCTCTTTAAATATCGTTTTACAAAATTCCAGTGGGGATTATGTCGATTTGACAGACACGGGAGTTTGCGTAAAATCCAGCATTGTTGAATTTTATGGTCTTGATCCTATTGTGAATTTCACAATTGAGGAAAATTTACCAAGTGGAGTTCGTTTGTCATTAACAGAAGCTCAGACTTTATTATTGCCATTTGGAGAATGTTATTACGATGTTGTTTTAAATAATAATGGAGCGAGCGAAAGACTGTTACAAGGCACAATTTCTACCTCTGAACAAGCAACATTAAATATTTCATGTCTGTAATTATTTATCCAGATACAGGTAATACTACAGTATTAGTGAATCCTAATACTGGTTTGAATATTATTGTAGAGAGAGACAATGCAAATTCTTTTAATATCACTGGATTTGTCGGATCATCGCATAATGATCTTTTGGGCAAACAAGGAGGAGTAACAGGACAATTTTATCATTTGTCTCAAGAACAATATCTGAGATTAACAACTGGAGAGTTTGTTTCGATAGATGAAACTGGACAATTTTATCCAACAACAAATCCTAGTGGATTTATTACTGGAGTAGATTTGTCTTCTTATGCGACAATTAATTTTGTTACAGGAATTAGCGGAGATTTACAAGGACAGGTTTCCATATTAAATGAGCAAACAGGGGATTATGTTCTAAAATTAGAAACAGGTAATTTTATTACTCAAACAGTTGCAGATAATTTATATGTTAATGTAACGGGAAGCGAAACAATTTCTGGAACGAAGTCTTTTGTTAATGATGTCAATGTTCCGAATTTGTTTGCCACAGGAGGAATTTCTGGAGACTCTTATCAATTAGACACAGGATCATCCCTTACTGCAAATATTGGGCAATTTGTTTGGAACAATACTGATGGCACAGCAGACTTAAAACTTAAAGGAGGGAATGTTACCCTTCAATTAGGGCAAGAGCAATTAGCTCGCGTTGTTAATGGATCTACTGGAGATTTGTTGGAATCGAATTTTCAAGTGGTTAAAGTTATCGGAGCGCAGGGGCAGAGATTACAAGTAGATTTAGCAAGAGCGGACAGCGATTTGCATTCAGAATCTACTTTAGGAATTGTTACAGAAAATATAACGAAGAACCAAGAAGGTTTTATTACCACATTTGGCGAAGTTCATGATATTAATACTCTTTCTGTAAATGGAGAAACTTGGCATGATGGGGATGTTCTATATCTATCGCCAACAGTTTCGGGAAGAATAACTAATGTAGAACCCCAAGCCCCAAATCATAGAGTTGTGGTAGGATTTGTGGAATATGCACATGCCGTTCATGGAAAAATTTATGTAAAAATAGATAATGGAATTTCTTTAAATGAATTGCATGATGTTCGCGTTTCTAATGTCCAAAATGGACAAATTATTAAATTTAATTCTGGTAGTGGAATTTGGTTGAATGATACATTATCAACAGGAGATGTTTCTGGTATTTCGAGTTATGCCACAATTGCTTATGCAACAGGTATTTCTGGTTATTTAGGTTCTCAAATAGTAGATTTGCAATCTAAAACAGGATCTTATGTTACGGGTTCTGTTATTCGTCCTAGCGATACGGGACAATTTTATGCTTCTAGTAATCCTTCTGGATATATTACTGGTATTTCGAATATTGTTTTTACAACAGGAAATCAAACAATTACAGGTGTTAAAAATTTTACAGCCCCACCAACTATTTCTGGTAATCAAATAGCGACAGTTATTGACCCAGTTAGAACATCTGTTACAGGAGACGGGGTTATTACAAGTTTCAATATTAGCGGAGCTTCGGGATTAGTTAATCCATCGGCTTTGATCGTTGCTATAGATGGAACTTTGCAAGAACCAGTAGTAGATTATACAGTTAATACAGGCGCTATTACCTTTACTTCTCCCGTTCCAAGTGGTTCGAAAGCCGTTATCGTATCTCCAATTAACATACTACAGGTTTCGCAAATGATTCCTGCTGATGGAAGCGTTACTACAGCTAAATTGGATAATAGTTTAACTGTTCAAAATTTAACAGTTACATCGAGCCTATCATCAACTGGCAATATAGCGGGTAGTGGCACTAATAATACATTACCAAATCAAACGGCGACAACCAATTCCTCGATTTTGAATCTTGGATTAGCAGATGCTCGTTATTTTAATAAACTTAGAAATGTAACATATTCATTTTCTACAGGATGGACTTCTGTTCAAACAACTGGAGGTTCTTCAACAACACTACCATCGCATTTACGAGTAAATGCTGCAACCTCTACAAATGCGGGAGCTTGCACCACATGGACACCAAACGGTCGAATGGCGATCGGTGTAAATCCACAACCACCAGTTTTTAATAACTCGGTAATAGATTTTACGAATCCAATAGGTATCAATATAGCGTTTAATACAGGTAATTTTAATATCCCCGCCAATTTAAATTTTGCATTTTTATTTGGACAAACTGAGACTTTTACGGCTGGATTATCTGCTATGGTAAAAACTGGTAGCAATAGTAATATTGGTTGGGTTGGTATTCAGTGTGTAGCTGGTAATGTAACTATAATTGCTGTTAATGGAACAAGTGCTGTGCAACAAAGTTCTGTTATTGATACATGTGTTAATGGTAGAAATCAAAAAGCTTATCGTTTAGTTGTAAGCGGTGGTCGAGTTGATGCATATAACAGTAGCGGAACTTTATTAGGATCATTATTATCAGGCGCACCAACTACCAATAAAGATTATTGGGAAGCTATTCTTGTAGAAGCTAATTCGGCAGTAAATCAAATAGGAATCAACGTTCAACATCTCTCTTTAGATTGGTAAAATATGGCAACAACGAAAATTTCATCAAATGTATTAGCGAGTGGAGCAGCATTAACAAATCTTAATGCTGGGTCATCCATTGCGTTTACAAAAAGCACATCTGTATCAGGCTCTTTAACGGTTGATACAACGACATTATTTGTCGATAATGTAAATCATAGAGTTGGTATTGGAACAACAGCACCAACAGCAACTCTGCATGTTGTTGGAACTGGACTAGTTACTGGTGCATTACAAGTTGGAACCAATGCTGGTGCTAATACGTTTACTCTTAGAGATGCAATCTTTAGCAAGACAATAGGACAGCCCATGACTTTAAATACTGGGTTGCAAACAGATGGAACAACAGGTGTTGCTGCTGGTTGGACAGTTAGGGATACTACAAACGGTATGTGGTCGCCCGCTCTTAGTTCTTTGGCATTCTCTACAGCTTCGGTTGAAAGATTGCGAATAAATTCTGTTGGTAACGTTGGTATTGGAACAATAACACCAAATGAAAAGCTTACAGTTGTTGGAAATGTTAGTGCGACAGGGACAGTTACAGGAACGAATCTAGTCTATACCACAACCGATCAAACAGTTGCGGGCATTAAAACATTTTCAAACAACATTGTTGGGAATGGCACAAATAATACATTACCGAACCAAACAGCGACAACTGACGATGCTATTTTAACTCGTAGTTTAGAATTAAGCAACTCAATCAACTATGCATGGAGTAATATTGCAATTATTGGCGGTGGTGAATTTCCATCAACCGCATTAATGTCGCAAAATACTTATTACATTGCTGGATCATTAAACTTTTCAGCGGGAGCATTGTCTGGTTATGGTCAATATCTCGCTGTAGTTGATTCTCAAATATATTATCCATTAGGATCTGGCGCAGCCAATAGATTTGATCAACCATTTACTATTTGTTTTGAATATGATTCAAACTTAGGGACAGGTGTAGGGGTTCCTGTAGATAATTGGTTTATACATGGACTAGATTATAATGTATTGAATATTCCTACATTATCAGGATCAAAATGTTTAGCTGTTAAAATTTCTCATACAAATAATACCATCGAGGCTATGATTTGTGCTGCGGGAGCATCATCAGCCACTTCTGGCGCAATTACATTACCGACAAATTTCATCACAAATCAATCTAAAAGGAAGATATGTATTTCGTGGACAGGAACAACAATGAATGTTTATATTTGCTATGCTAATGCATCATCTTTTAACCCAACAACATTTTCTTTAATAGCGTCAGTGACGGCGGCGGGTGCATTGCCCACAGCTATGACCCATTATAGGACATATTTTCTTTCATATTTAAATGCAGATTGGCCATATGGATATATTGGCGTAAGCCAAATTGCCGATATAAAATTTATTAGAAAAGCCGTTTCTCCAATTCTTTAATTTATGCAACTATTAACTAAAACACAAACAGAACTCGATATAGAAAATATCGAACACGCAACATCAACATTTGTAAATTCTTTAAATGCCGCAATCTTTACACTTAATTTGTGTTATGATTCATTATGGAAATTACCAGATGATCGTCTAATAAATGTATTACAAAAATTATATGATTTAGGTAAACTACAAGAGTTATTCGAAGATCATTATATTAGTGCTACTGGACTTAATCTTATTCAAGAAAAGGCTGGATATACTGGTCAATCTGCATATGCGGTTGCGGGTAGGGAATTTGAAATTGTTGATGGAGTAATTTCGTTGGTATATCCACCAGAACCAGAAATTATTGCGGAGCCAGAAGCATTATTAGAACAACAAGTGTAATTTCTATAGAATTATGGCATCTTCATTCCAATTAACTCAAACTGCGGCAATTATTGATCAAACTTTAGTCACTGGATATAATTTGCTTATCGCGGGAGGAAATTCTTCCATAGGAACGAGTTCCGCTGCATTAGGAGGTTATGGCAATACTACACAAGGATCGCAAAGCGTTATTGCGGGTGGGGTGGGCAATATTACTATAGGAGCCACATCTTTTATTGGAGGGGGAGCGGGAAATCAAACCAATGATTCCGCAGAAGTTATTGGAGGAGGAGAAGGTAATAATATTTATGGAGCTTATTCTGTAATTGCGGGCGGATTAAATAATTATATTAGTGGCAATAATGCTTTTGTTGGTGGAGGAGAAAATAATAATTTAACAGATCCATTATCTATTGGATATTCTATTTTACTTGGAGGATATCAAAATAATTTAACTGGAGGATGTTCCACATTAAATGGAGGGTCATTTAATAATATTAATGGTAGAAATTCTGTTCTTGTTGGAGGGGGAGGAAATATCGTTAGTGGGACATATAGTTCTTTAATTGGAGGTGCAGGAAATCAAGTTTACGAATCCAGTATTGTTCTAGGAGGCGGCAGTTATAATTACGCGAGTGGAGACAATAATGTTCTTGTCGGAGGATCAGACAATATTACAAAAGGCACATATAATTTTGTTGGAGGAGGTAATTTTAATCATAATAGCGGTAGTTATAGCAATATAATTGGTGGACAATATCTTGTTATTACAAATGCTTCGTCAAATTCGTCTATTATTGGAGGCAAATATAATACTGGCAGTGCTGGTTACGGATTTATTGGAGGGGGTTCTCACAATTTAAATTCTGGCGCATCTTCTGTTATTGTTGGAGGATATAAAAATACCGCAAAGAATTTTGCTTATCAATTTATTGGTGGTGGAGCTAATAATATCGTTAGCGGAAATAATGCTTTTATTGGAGCAGGTAATTTAAATGAAGCTTCGGGCAGTTATTCTGCGGTTGTAGGTGGAGACCAAAATTTAGCTCATGGCTCTTATGCCTTTATTGGAGGAGGGGCAAGTAACCTTATTACTGGCACAAAAGGAGCAATTGTCGGTGGAGCATTAAATACCGTTGGCACAAGTTCGATTGTCGCTGGAGGAGAAAGTAATACTGCGGGAAGTTCTTTTAATTCTGTTTTAGGAGGATATTCCAATACAGCAACGGGAAAATCTTATATTACTATAGGAGGAGGATTTTCTAATGCGGCCACAGGTTCTTATTCAACAATTGTTGGAGGTCGAGAAAATCTAGCTTTGGCAGATTATTCTTTTGTTGGAGGAGGTTATAAAAATTACGCATCGGGTTCTTATGGAACTATTGTCGGAGGATTCCAATGTCAAATTCCATCGACAGACGTTGGTGCGGGCGTTTGGGGGGATTCTCAATCAAGAACTCATGTTTCTAAAGGTAGTTATACATTATCTCTGGACTTTGCAAGCGGAGTTTATATTAGACTTCCTCAATTTACAGGCGCATCCAATCAAGCGGGCAATTTCGGAGAATTAAGGGTTAGTGGTTCTGGATTGTATATTTGCACAGGCACGGCTGGATCAGGTTGGGGTAGAATTTTCATCTCTTCCTTTTAATATAAGTAATGGGCAATACCGCTAGTTCTGGAAACGCCGATCTTAGTGCGTTTTACTATCCTAATTTGGGCATTCAAGTTCCAAATGCAATTCCTTTTTATCCTATTGTTACAGGATATGGAGAAGATGCTAGAGTCAAATTCAATCAAGGATACATTATTAATTTCCAAGATATTGATGGTGACGGATTGGCAAAAATTCCCGTGGATAATGTTGGCAAAGAATGGGAGGTTCTTGATAAGAAATTTTTTATTAAAATTAAAACAAACGAACAAAGTTCTGCGATTCAAACCGCAGAAATTTTAGATAAAGCGGACGAACAATTTGGGCAAGATTTCCATTATTCAAGTTTAGTAGAAGAAGCAGACGGAGCTTATACAAAAGCAAAAGGAATTTTCATGGTTCCTTTATGTGAATTTGATGATAAAGGTGGATTGAAACACCTTTATTTAAGAGATAATATTTTATGGCAAAAAACCAATTATTCTTGCGGAGATGGAAGCGGCTATGGTTTGGTTTATTCTTGGGGAGATTCTCCCGATGTATTCGGTTCAAATCCGTTGGTAAGATTTCGTAAAATAGCGGCAAGGGAACCGTTACATATAGAAGTTAAAGAGGATGGGAAAACTTTAGAGATTTATTTAGATCCGCAAACAGGAACGGGGAGTAGCACGGGATCGTCGCATTCTGGAGAGACAGGGAAAACCGCAATTGTTCCATTTAGAGATGAATTTATTGGATGGGAAAGCATGGAAGCGCCTGAGCCATGGTTTTTTGATATTGTAGAGGTTGAAATTTTAGGCGCGGAGACAATTGTTGAACTAAGTGCCGAAACAGTAGAATCTTGCGAAGAAGGGTCGTTACAAGTGATTTCCATTCAAGGAACAGATAGACCAATCAAAGCCACAGCATCTATTAACGGAACAGAATTAAAAATTCGTAGCCATAATTTCTTTTTTAATCCCAAAAAAGCAACTGTATTTTTATATGGTGTTCGCAAAGGATTTAGTGGTCGCCATAAACGCTATACGCAGGAACAATATTTGGCAAATAACGCATTTTATGGAAAAGCCCACGAAAATTGTTTTTAATATTTGGACATATAAAAACGATGAGGAAAAAGTTTTTTGGTGCGTGAAATCCATTCAAAAATTTTTGTCTCCATATATTGCTGGCATATACATATGGGATGATGGATTGAATCCAATGTCTCTAAAAAATACAGAGAGATTAAGAAAAATTGGTTGTATCGTTAACCAAACATTCTATAAAAGAAATGGTAATTTAATAGGTCAAGAATGCATTTTGGGCATGATTGAAAATTACATTCAGGCCGTAAGGGAGACAAATGCTGATTTTTTTGCAAAAATTGATCCTGATGTTTTGGTAATTAGCAAAAATTTATCACAATTTTTGAAAGATTACCCTGCTATTTTTGCGCAAACAAAAGAAGGATATTTTTATGGTAATCTGTATATAATAAGTAAACAGTCGTTAACTTTTTTGAAAACATTAATAGAGCATCCAGAAAAATTACAAGAAATTCCTAAACATAGAAATTTTTCCAAAGATCCAATAGATACTAGGGTTTATTTGGCATACGAAGATTATTTTTTTGGCATTGCCGCAAAAAGAGTATTTAAAGACGCAATTAAAAAATATTATTTTAGAGAATATTGGGTGCATCCATTTCCTCCATTTTGGGATATGATGAAAGATTTAGCGCAGACAAATTTGGTTTGCAATTTTGGAGTTTTACATTCGCCTCATGAAGAAACTGCTGAGAAAATGAAGGCGATGTTAAGATACCTTGCGTAAAGTTACAAGGACGGTAAACAAAGAACCTTGTTTGATGTATTTGATGGATTCAATAACGTAACCATCAGGTTTTCTATACGAAAATCGAGTCATTGCATCCTCGTAAGAATAAGGGCTTGAAGCGGATAGTCTTAGAGTTGGGCTTTTAACTGTAAATTTGGCTTTTTCTGGCATTTTTTCCTTGGGAAACGCCATTGGAGCAAATAAACTTGTTAATAAGCAGAGTAAGAGTAATTTTGTTTTCATAAAAACACTCTACCCTTTTTTATCAGAATGTCAAGAATTTTCTGCGCAACTGCGAATTAAAGCAGCCTCTTCGTCTCGACGCAACAACAAACCATTGAGACCCTTGCCAACCCACAATCTTTTCATTTTTTGAATTTCGTCGGCTATGCCTTGATAATCTTTATCAAGAACCAATTGGCGAATAGCTAACATTTCTTTTCTTGATTCTCCGATTAAAGATGTGCCACGATTAAAGACTAAGGAAACTAAAGCCCCAAAAGCGTCAGGATGAAGTTTATCTGCTTCGGGATAAATGCGAATTACTTCATTTGCCCAACGATTAATAGTGCTATCATTAAAAACTTGAAAAGCAATATTCCAAGGAATATAGATATTTTTAACTTGTGGGATTAGGGATTTAGCGGCGATTCCTTTTGCTCCCAAACAATGACTTAATCGTTCAAAATCCTCCGCAGAAAGTTTATCTCCCCAATCTTTTTTAAATTGAGAAAGGGAGTTATATCCTAAATCGTAACCGATACCAATTGTTACTCCAGAGGCACCAGCAGGCCAAGTAGGTTTTGCAAGCAATTTATTATAATAAGTTTCTCCCCCTCCGACTTCATATTTCAAAATTAAATCAAGAGCTTTAGGGCTTAAAGAAGTAGTAATAGGTTGAACTATTTCAATATTTAAAGCTTTTATAATTCCAGACCAAGTATTAAAACCATCATCTCCATCCACTTTTAAACCAAGTTTGGATTGAACAGATTTAATAAATTGAATACGTTCGGGGAAATTACTCATAATGTATTTGCGAGAATAAATAAACTATCTATTTGTTTAGAAGTCAAGCCCAATTGCCCTCCTAAAGAAACAATAAGAGGATGATTTCTTTCAAAAACATTTGCATATTCCCATTCAATTAATGCTCCAGCTTTTGTCGCGGCATCAGGAATATTATCAATAGCGTTAGAAATATTAGTTAAAGAAACCCCACTTTTTAATAAAGCCAGCCTTAATTGTCTAGGAGTTACCATTTTAGGAACAGATTTAGGCGCGGCAGGAATATCTTTATTTTTTAAAGAGAGACCTTCCTGTGAGGCAACGGCTTCTTCTGTTTCTCCTGTAATAATAGGGTGATTTGTAGAGACATTAACGCCATTTATGATTTCAAATAAAGCAAAAGAATTGCCTTGGGCGTCGATATATTTTCCAGAATTTATTGGATGTTTTACGAATGTTTTCATTTTAATTATGAATTACTGTCCAACCTTTAGACACTAAATTATTTACACTGGTTAGATTTGTTGGGGCGGCATTTGTTCCTCCACTGATATTACAAGTTCCATTATGCACTCCATTTGCATCAAGGACACTTAAAATATGATTAACGGTATTTACAGACAAAGAATTTGCGCTAATATTTAAAGAATGGATAAGGGAACAACCATTTAATTTTAAATCAGAAAGCAAGTTGTTGTTTAGATTTAATTCTTCTAATTTAGAGCATTTTTCCAGAGAAATATTTTTTAATAGATTATTATTTGCATAAATAGCTATTAATTTATCCATATAGGAACAATGTATTTCAGATATAGCGTTAAAATAGCATACTAAACTGGTTAAATTTGGCAAATCTCCAAGAAATAATTTTCCATCCGCCCCGCTAAATGTAACAGATATAGACGTAATAGCATTAGGGTTTTTAGGTAGAGCGATAGTATTATAACAATAAAAATTAAAATATAAAGAGTCTAAATAATTCGCTATTCCTCCAATAGCAACTGGTCTCAAACTTTCTAATTGATTTACAATATTTTGCTGTAAATTTAAATTAGGATAGTTGCCTAAAGCATAATTTGAACTAAGATTGATCATAATTTAATTAATAATAACCGTCCAACCTTTAGCTTGGAGATTATCTTTTGAATTTAATCCATTAATACTAGGCGGGGCATTATCTCCCGCACTTAAATCACAAAAACCATTATGAATTCCACTAGAATCAAGGACCGCTAAAACTTCATCAATATTTTCTTCTATTAAAGAAGCTCCATTTAAAGCGACATACGACAAAGATGTGCAACCAGTTATTTCAATAAATTGTAAAGGACAACCAGCGCAATTTAATGTATGTAACACTCCAAATTCATTTAAAGAGAGATAAGCAATATTAGTGCTTTCACAGGAAATACTTTGGCAAGTTTGAGCAGCACTATTCGAAAACGATATAGAACTAAGAGAATAACTATAAGAGCAAGATAAATACGTTAAAGAATTTAATTTAGATAAATCTAAAGAATATAGAGAAGAGGAAGAAACGCCAAGGAAAGTTAAATTTGGACAATCAATATTCAATTCATACAGACTATTATTCCCATATAAAGTTAAAGTTGCGAGGTTATCTCCAGAATAATTAAAAGAAGTTATGTCTGAGCCTTCAACATTTATATCAATTAAAGAAGGACAATTAAAAATATCAATATCTTTTAAAGATAAATCCGCTAAAGAGATAGATGTTAAAGAAGGCAGATGATAACAAAAAACTTTACCACTTCCAGAAAAAACTCCTTCAATATAAATGGTAGAAAGAGTTTCGGGATTTAATGGATAAGCGATAGATCCAGCGATAATTTCAAAATCTTCTGTATTCGAAATTGCAGAGGCGATATCTCCAAAAACCATAGGGCATCTTGGAGCGTTTAATAAATTTTGAATTCTGCTTCTTTCAGAATTTGTTAATGTGACATAGACAGGCGTATCTCCAATATCTTTCATTAAATTAATTAGTAAAAATTGTCCAAGACTTTTGGATAAGATTATTCATAGCAGTTATCGCTTCGGCAGAAAATGGAGCAGCATTTAAACCTCCACTTAATATACAATATCCTTCTGTGAGGCCATTTGCGTCCAGTTCTATTAAAATATTATCTATGGAGGTCAAATTATTATAAGCCAGATCCAACGACCGAACACTTTGTAAAGATTACACAAGAATAATATCGGTTAATCCGCAATTATTTGCTGCGAAAGAAGATAAATGGATTAAATTATTGATCTCCAAATATTCCAAAGGATTACCGTTTAAATTTAAATTCATTACATTTGGACAATTTTTTATTTTGATTTTAGTTAGAAGATTCAATGGAAGCATGACATCTCCTAAATATGGCAAATCTTCTAAAAAAATTTCTCCAGATAATCCTAATTCTTCATATATAAAAGAATTAAAAAATTTATTCTTTGGAAAAGCAATGTCTCCTGCCAAAAATACCTCATTTAAGACAGAGGATATTTGGCCATAAGCAATCGGTCTAGGGAACAAATTAAAATTCTTTTTAATTTGTTCTTTTTGGAAATCGGATGCGGAAGTTCCAATAGGATTATTACCAAAATCAAGTGACATTGCTAAAATTGTTACACAAGAAAATCAAATTTTGTGTAAATAAGAAAGTGAGTTATCGCTTATTACAACAAGATATCCATTCTAATTTTTCGACAAATTCAGGTGTATGGTCGAATTATTATGATCAAATTTTTGCTTTATATACAGGAGCTTCTTCCATGCAGGATTTAAGCGATCATTTGATGAGAGAGTTTAATCGCAAAGTTGAAATATTGGGATTTACTAATTTAATGTTTGCCCCTTATGATGCTGGATATAGATTCATTAGCGGCTTTTATTCTGGTCCAGTAGTTAATTCGAATGGCTTGTTCTATAATGGAGAACAATTAATGTTCAACGGTGAAGAAATTGTAATTTGATACAAAAAAAAGACCTCCCTTTCGGGAGGTCAAGAGTGGTTGGACTAGCGGGGATCGAACCCGCATATTCTGATTCACAGTCAGAGATTTTGATCCATTTAAACTATAGTCCACATTGGTTAATATTGAACATATACAGCGGCCTTCTTAACTTCATAAGAATCGCCCATTCCAAGAGTGTTGATGGCGGCTTGCATTTTACCAGCATCCTTGATCGCAGGAAGATGCCCTTCCATATGAGAAATAAATTGTTGGTTATAATAGCGCATATCTTCGCGCAGCCATTTTAACTGATAATTCATTTCGGAATATACAGAAGAAATCATCGCGGATACATCGCACATTTTGCAACAGTCTTTACAGCAACAGTCGCTTTCTTCTTTGTCTCCTTCATTTGGAGCCATCATATCGGCCTTTGATTCATAGGAGATAATGGTTTCATTATCTTTATTTTCCAAAGTTGCAACAAGCCCAAAATTAGCGGCGTCTTTGATTGCGGCTTCGGCAATTTCTGAATTTAGAATTTTAAATGATTGTTTCATAGTAGAGCTTACACGTAAAAAGGGAAATTGGTAGCCCCACGGTGGATCGAACACCGAACTACAGATTCAAAATCTGTTGTTTTTCCATTTAAACTACAGGGCAGTTTTTGGTGCGGGCAGGGGGATTTGAACCCCCGTGTGGTATTCCTGCTTGGAAGACAGGCGCAATCGACCAGACTATGCGATACCCGCGTAACTTATTCTAAATATTTTTCACTCTTCGTCAAGAATATTTTTCACAACATCCTTCTTTTTCAATCCACAACCATATCGAATACGGTTGAGAATTTTTCCAGAGCAATTCGTCATACAAACAGATTCGTCTTTCAAGATACGACGAATTTGGCGATTTGTCCGATTGTGTTCTGATTTTTTAGACATAAGATTTAAATAGAAAAGTATTGACGAACTTGATCTAAAGAAATAAAAATTGAATTGTATTTGGGATAAATCACATCAACGCAACAATTTAAATATCTTTGATCGACTTTCTTCCAAGGTCCCCAACCTTTGTGGATAATATGGTTATGGGTATGTCCATGAACATTGTTTTTCCCTCGTAATTCGTCTGGATGAATCGGGCAATGAGTTAACCACATACCCTTGTATTTCAACATTCCATGAACTTCTTCGAAAACCTCCATTTGATCTTTCGTGGAAACAAAATCACAAT
Organism: uncultured Candidatus Saccharibacteria bacterium; assembly: GCA_964507955.1. Taxonomy (GTDB): domain Bacteria; phylum Patescibacteriota; class Minisyncoccia; order Phycocordibacterales; family JAACPR01; genus JAULZV01. Next base: position 81,923 of record CAZDRR010000001.1, read on the forward strand.
GATTGCCTTTAATAAGGATTTTACGTCCCTTTAAGTTGCCAAGGATATCCAATCCCTCTTTGGAAAAGGCCGCGTCTCCTAAACAATAAACAAGATCATTTTTACTAATTCTTCTATTCCAATCTTCTTGAATTAAGATTGTGTTTTCTTCGCTATTACCTACAAAATGTCTAAATTTACCGATATTTCGATGATCAAGATGTAAATCGCTGCAAATATATACGCTCATAATTTTTTATAAAATTTTCCTTTTTTGTCAAGACACTGGTAAAATAGGTCCATCAGATCCATATCTATACCCCGAAAGGATTCCAGAGTCAAGAGTTTTGTAGGCATTTCTTTCAGTAAATAAGGATGGTAGATTGTTGTGCTGTCATACCATTTATTTTGGAGGAAGGTGAACTGATAATAGAACAAATATAGATTTGCGTTTTTCGCGTAAATTTCATTATCAAACAAGCCCCATCTTTTGGAATATTTTAAAGCCCGAGATTCACAATCTCTTTCCAAAGCAATAACATCCATTACAGAATCAAAGTTTGAGCAATTTAATTTTTTTTGCTCCAAAAGATCCCAATAGATAAAATCGTCTTTCCATAACAAAGAATTTTCAACTGCTTGATTCATATGGGAGAATTCATGAACGAAAACTTGTTGAAATAAAGGATTTTTAGTTGCCACAACAATTTCTTCTCCGTCGCACCATCCAGAGCATTTTCCGCTCGGATGACTGATATTACGGGTATTAACTAAAATAATTTTTTTATTATTTTTAGCAATATAGTTTTCGCTCCATTGAAAAAAATTTTGAAAATTTAAAGATTGTTGGGATAGGAAGCTATTTTTGTTCACATTATATAATAATTGAAATTAGCAATTTTTCAATGGTGGGAATTAAGGGAATCGAACCCTTATCTTGTCTTTAGGAAAGACTTATTCTAATCCATTATACTAAATTCCCATACAAGTCAAGAAAAATGGAGGAAAACTAGGGTCCTGATCCCTATGAGTATTGTTCATACCCACCACTTACTTTCCAAGTAAGGGCCAACACTTGCTGGCTTAGTTTTCCATTGGAGGATGATTGAACAGTCCAAGTCCATGCCTTTCAGCACACATCGTTTTCGAAACGAGTTTCCCAGCTTGGGAATTAATCATCCATTTAAAATTGGAGGATCGTAATAGAATCGAACTATTATCCTAGTATTACTAGCATAGCCGAGGGTTCAAATCTCGTTTGCGGCCATTGCGCTACGATCCATTTATTATTCAAAAATTACTTCGTCATCATCGCCATCATTAGCAATAACGGAGGCTTTGCTTTTCTTTTCATCCCATTTGCTATAACAAACTGCTGCGCGTTGTTTATTATCGGGGAACTCTTTTGACAAATCCGCCATACAAGAACTCATAAATTCCTTTTTGGACTGCTTTTTGGAAGGTGATTTAATAGGCATATTACTGTTTACACTTTAATAAAGAAATGGTCCTCGCAGTAGGATTCAAACCCACACAATCGCCCTTATAAAGAACGCGCTTTGTTCATCTCAGCCATACGAGGAAAATTGGTAACTAAGGTGGGATTTGAACCCACAGAGGATAAATGATTTTAAGTCATTCGGTTGTCGCCATTTCCCTTATCCACTTAGTCATTTTTTAAAATTCTATTTTCTTTGGTTTTCTAGTAATAGAGAGTTCAATTTCGAATTCATCTTGAAATTCATTTTCTCTTAAAAGAGGCCCATTGCGATGAACTTCTCCGTCGATAATAATCGTAATGTGATGACCAGACTTTGATTTACACGAAAAAGAATATTGCTCTGTTGGAGACAGTTGCATTCTATTATGAGTGCCAGAAATTAAGATCGCTTGCATTAGGCAAATCTAAGAGTTTTTCTGTAAAAGTCAAGAGAAAAATGGTAGCCCGTGAGGAGGTCGAATCCCCAACCACAACTTTTTGAGAGTTGCCGCACTGCCACATTTAGCGTAACGGGCCATTGAAAATTGGTGGGAAAGGTGGGATTCGAACCCACAGAGGGTAAAAGATTCTAAATCTTTCGCTTGTCGCCAATTTCACTTATCCACTTTCCCAAAAATGGTGACTCTGATAGGAATCGAACCTACACTATTAACTCTCTCAAAGTTATGCCTCTGCCTTGTGTTGGGCTACAGAGTCTTTTTTTAAATTACAATCTGCGCAAAATATTTTCTTGCCATTCCAGTAAGGGCATACGGTTGGGTCCGTGCAATCAATAGCATATCCCATAATACCCTTTGACATTCCATCATTACTTTGGATTCGTATTTTGCGGAATCTCATTTTCTTGCCTTGAATAGTTTCATCGAAAGTTTCCGCTTCTCCAGACGCCCAAACAGATAAATCATGTTTGCGAAATAAATCTGCCGTTGCCTTGTCCCAACCGACTTCAAGATCAGTTTTACCTATATAGTCTTTTCTGTCAAGTCCATATGTTGAACAATAAGCTTCATTAACTTCCATCATTCGGAATTCAACTTCTCCGTCTGATCTTACTTGGGCAACTTTGATCCACGCAGGTCTGTCAAAGGAATTTATAACACTAAAAAGCATTCCATTCAATCTTTGCACAGATATATTTGTATGTTGTTTTATTTCATTGATTTTATTGTCAAATCGCCCTTTAAGCTTAAAATAGGTAAAAAGTAATGCGGACAACTGCCCCCCGATTGAAACGACCAACTCCGTGATTTGTCCACTATCCATAATGGACATTATTACACAAAAAAACTAACGGAAATCATTAGGTTTTTTAAAAAAATGGAGGCTATATAGAGAATCCAACTCTAATTTCATCATTACGAAAGATGTATAATCGCATTATATCATATAGCCATTGGTAGGGGATCAGGGAGTCGAACCCTGTGGTGGCAGTTTGTAGGACTGCTGCCCAACCGTAGAGCATATCCCCCATTAAAATTGGACGCGCCGACACGAATCGAACGTGCGTAATGCTCTTTTGCAGAGAGTTGAGTAGCCATTCCCCCACAGCGCGATAAAAATTGGCCCGCGTAGGTCGGAATCGAACCGACTATTTAACTCGTTTTGGAGGCGAGTTGCAACCGCCACTTGCTGCTACGGGATGAAAAATTTAAAAGAGTGGAGTCCGTAACTTTTTCTTGGCAGAATGAGGTTTAGACAGTGACTCCGCATGGGCTACTTTGGTCGTTTCGGTTCCACCCGAATTAAGATTTCTCAACTTGTTACTGGACACCAACGCGCCTTTCCATGACTGGCTTACAAACTTCGCCGCTTTCGCTCTCTTTTAAAATTGGTGGAGAATATGCAAAACACTTTATTAAAATTTTGTTTTGCAGTGTAAAGATTATTATGAACCTTAAAGAACAAATTCGACAATATAAATTAGAAAATCCCGATAAAGGTTATGCCTCTATTGCAAAACATTTTAATTTAAAATCTCATAATTCTGTTAGATATCATTTAGACGATGCTGTTAAAATTAATATATTAAAATCGTCTAAACAATCTAGGCAGCGTAATGTATTAAAATTAAAAATCAAACAAAGTATTAAAGAGTCTAAAAAACAGGGAGTTATATCCGATTCATTTAATGATTTATTTAAATATTTTTCTACCCAAGAACCTATTTGTAATTTATCTGGTGTAAAATTTAATATCAATGATTCTTCTGCTTATGAATTAGATCATAAAATTCCTTATTCTCGCGGAGGAACCAATCAAAAAGAAAATTTGCAATTTACTATTAAATCTGTTAATCGCGCAAAACATTCTTTATTAGAAGAAGAATTTGTGTCTTTATGTAACGCAGTATCTAAATTTATGGGAAATGGACACAACGAGAATTGAACTCGCCACACCGACATTGCAAGTGTCAGTCGCCCCCAAGGAACATGTGCGCCCATATATTGCCGTGAGAACCCTAAGCCTGATCTCTCGCATCATAATCAGCAATCAGGCGTGTTACTGATCTCTTGTGCTTTACGGCGAAATTGGCGGTCCATAGGGGGAACGATCCCCTTCCTCAAGATTGACAATCTAGTGATGCTTCCTTTACACTAATGGACCTTAAAATTTATTAAAATTGGTAATTGGTTATGCCCTTTGACCGAGGGGGTGTGTTCTTATCTTACAGAACGACGTTGGATATGCTACCTATTCGTTCGGGCGGCTCCTTAAATTTACTTTGTCGATCCGATGCATATTAGATCGACTTTTCAACGATAAGACCAACTCTAACCAAAACTGGTAGGCAGTGGGGGAATTGAACCCGCCGTCTCTTGATTCGTATTCAAGTATTCTTCCGTTATACTAACCGCCCATTGAAAATTGTTTGGAGGCACGATGGAGAGTCGAACTCCAGTATCACCCATACCAAGGGTGTATAATAACCGTTATATGATCGAGCCATTTGGTCGGATACTTGAGAATCGAACTCAACTGATCTTGCTCCCAAAGCAAGCGCATCGCCAGTCTGCCTGTATCCGTTAAATTGGTGCGAGTAGTGAGATTCGAACTCACGATCATTCTTCGTTGGCAACGAAGTGCAATGGACCACTATGCGACACTCGCAAAAAACTCTCCGAATTACGCATTGTAAAGAGGCGCGGAGAGTATGAAAATTGTTTCTATGCCTTGAGATTACAGGCTAGGGCGATCAACCATTCACAAGATTATTAGAAGACATTCCAAGCCCCCACTTCCTTGCTTATCCACTACCTCTCGATAGTTGTCAATCAATGACGCTGTTTTATATACCGTTAGCTATTACGGTTTACCGCTTGCCATACTCAACCTTCGTTAATTCTTCGGGGTATGCCTACCGCGAATAAATTCCCTTAGATTAAACGCCTTGTGCCTTGCGGGCCAAGGTTCGCACAGAATTATCTTTCGATTTCTGTATTAGTCACCTTTCTGGCTTTCGGGGTCGCAACTTTTGCTTTTTATATATTATGACATTCCCTTGAATGGAACCGCTTTATCCAGTTAAGCTACCCGCTCCGACAAAGCATAAGCTGTCTGCTCTGTTGGCGAGCGGGACAGGAATCGAACCTGCATCTGATATATGGAAACCTACATTCATGTGTGCGACCTCGCTGCTTCCAAAATCTCTCGAAATTAGAAATACAACACACGAATTAACCTCTCTCTCGCGAGTTCAGTATCATCCCCAAGACTTCCCTTGATATAATCACAGGTTGCCTCGAAAATATGCCGTTCGCCTTTGCATCTCTGCTCTGACTTATGGCTACCCTTTGGGATTCATGCTTTCGAACCAAATTAAGTTTCCCTTTCAGGACCGATTACACCGTTGGCCTCACCGTTTTACTCTCAATGACCCGTAGGCTTCAACAACATAAGTTTTGATTTGCTCATATTGCCGATTCCCTTGGCTTGCTTGGTGGACTGCTTTTATACAGTGGGCGGCGTAGGACACCTTATCCCTTTCCCCGAATCACTTCGGGATTATCCAGTAATGCCCCCAAGCGGGCAGAATTTTTAAAATGTTAAAGAACTTTTTGTATCGCACCTTCGAAGCTTTGCATCGTCGGCTGATGTTTAGGACTATATCTGGTTTTCAGATTTTGTCAACAGGTTTTTTGAAAATTTTACGGTTGTCTTGGCTAAGACAACCAAATAAGGTTGTTTAAAGATGGAGAAGATTGGATTCAAACCAATTCGGCATTTACTTTCCAGCCTGCCGTATTGCTGGAGTCAGTTACAGACGTATGCACGATTATAGCCCACGGGAGCAATCAACAGATCTAACCCATAAAACTAGACCAGTCTTCCGAGCCGCGCTGGTTTCGGGTATGTCTCACCACACTGCTTCTCCTAAAATTTGGTCCTCCCGACTCGCATCGAACGAGTAATTTGCAATTATCAGTCGCAGGTTATGGCCGTTTTAACTACAGGAGGTAAGCGCCAAACTGGTTCGCATATTAAGAGGCGTTTTGGCGACTGTCAAGAAAAAGTTGGTTGGACCAGAGAATTGCGACATCTCAGCCTTCCGCTTATCGGGCGGATGCTCTTCCTTTGAGCTATGGTCCAATGAAAATTGTGCTACCAGAGTGGGAATCGAACCCACACAACTCCCGAGTTTTATCCTGAGTCGAACAGGATTCCCTTGGTATTGGCCAAGGGGTAGCACCAGCTACTTCTCGCAGCATTAAAATGGAGGCCCATTGGTGACATGCACACCACTATCTAGGTTACAAATCTAGCGCATCGCTATCTATGCTTATAGGCCATGAAATTTGGCTGTGAGACAGGGACTTTCACCACTCCGATCATTCTTGCAAGAGAAACTGTTGATCGCGCTATAATTCGCTTCCCACAATTGAAAATGGAGGAAGGCTGAGAACTTGAATCCCATGAGAGTATTAGTCCCACAATCTCGTTAGCACCGAGTTCTAGTCGCCTGACCAGTTAACCTTCCATAAAATGGTCGCTTGTCTCCGAATCGAACGGAATTATTTCGGGCTTCAACCGAACGCACTGTCACCAGACCTGCCCACAAGCGTAAAAATTGGCTCCTCACCTTCGAATCGAACGAAGCTCGTTGGCTATTACTAGCTTACAGCTTAACAGGCTGCCCGCACTCCTTGTGCGTTGTGAGGATTTATATATGAAAATTTTTGGTGCTGTCTCTCTCGCCGTCTCTCTCGCGGGTCAAAGGCTTACGACCTTTCCCACGTATCGTTTTAAGTTAACGCTAGTTATTTAAAAATGATAAGTCGTCCTCCCCCTTATCTTGCATTAAGTTTTTCCCCACAATTTTACGTTTTCTTATGTTTTACCGTTATGGTTCTTACGGGCAATGCTTCATTCAACTCTAATATGCTTCCATATTTTCAACCCGTAGAGGATTTAAGTTCTATGTTTCAAATTGGTGCAAGACACGGGAGTTGAACCCGCACGATATTCGGGTAAGAGCCGAATGCCCGTAGCCGAATGCCCGTCCACTGTGGCTTATCTTGCATAAAAATGGTCAGGGTGGAGGGTAATGCTCCCACTTCTACTGGTTAAAAGCCAGTGGCTTCACTATTAAAGCTTCACCCCGTTACAAAACAACAAGTGGATTGTAAAAGCCCACATTACTCCCTCCTACGGAAGCGTCCTAACACTTAAACGATTGTTGTTAAAAGATTAATTAGCAGTAGAAAGCATTACTACGCCATTTCAGTTTATTGGATTTTATTTGTCAGGGAATTTGTGACCTGATTTTATAATCAATATTCTTGATGGATGGATCACAATCTCCATTCTCCAACGTATCTTTCCTGTAGCAATTCGCGGACTGCTAAAATGGTGCGTGCCGTGGGATTCGCACCCACTCAGACTTATTTGTATGCCGCAAGGTTACAGCTTGCTTTGCTCTCTCAGGCTAGGACACGCATAAAACAAACAGGGGTGTCCTGCCACTAGACGACGATCAACATCATTGAATCGACAGGAATCGAACCTGTGTCTCCCCTTAGACTTATAAATTGGTCGCTCCCCTTAGATCGGACTCATGAAATCCAACGCCTGCGCAGCGAGGAGCGTTTGAAAAGATTAGTCAAACTGTGGAACGACCACAAACCTTCGTTAGAGGCGAGAACTAACGGATTCGAACCGACAGCAGCCTGCCTTTTTCTCTGTTTGACTAAAAGTGGAGGCGGCACGGTGATGTAACCGTGAATCATCCGCCATTGAAAAATTGGTAGGACGAGAGGGATTCGAACCCTCACTAATTCCTCGTTATGAGCGAGGTCCAGCACCATTACTGGTTGTCGGCCAATTGAAAATTTTCTGTTGAGAGTGTGAGTTCCACTCTGTTATGGCTATTTAGTCACCGTCACGATTCATCATCGTCGCTTGCATCGTTCTCAGCTACAACAGAAAATAAAAATTGGTTGCAGAAGTTAGATTCGAACTAACGATTTTCACCTTATGAGGATGACGAGATGGCCGCTTCTCTATTCTGCTTTTTTAAATATTTAATTGCGGACTCAAGGCTAAAAATATTATCAAAAAAATGCCCTAATCCTAAATTGCAATGGTTACAAATCCATCCTCTAAATTTATTAGAAGAATGACAGTGGTCTAATTGGAGATTAGAATGTTTTCCGCAGATTTCGCAATTTAAGGGTTTTTCAGTTATTTGGTTTTTATTTTGTAAAAAAGAATAACCGTGTAAAAAAGTCTTCTCAGGATTTTTCTTTTTCCATTTTTCAGAATATTGAATTTGTTTTTTGCTATTTTTGGGATACCAAACTTCTTTGACATATTTATTATGGCATTCCTTGCAATAAGATCGGGGTTTTCCTCTATTAAGCGAAAAATTATCTATAGATTTTAATTGGCCACATTTTGAACATTCTTTCATAAGAAGAATTACACAATACTCTCATAAATACTCTCATAATTTTAGAATAATCTAAAACAAACGACCAACGTGCTACCCTTACACTATATTCCCGATTAAGAGAGTCCAGATTCGAACTGGTCTTTTGGTTAAGTCATGCGCCAATATGCTTCCATTACACCTAATGCCCGTAGTGGACAATGCCGAATCGAACGGCCCCTTTGACTGAATTTGTAAAATTGGCACTCCCAGCGGGAATCAAACCCTGCGTTTCATGATTGAAAGTCATGTGTCCTGCTCGACTAGACGATGGGAGCATTGAAATTTAGGCATCTCGCCAGCGGTCATTACGAGTGATTAGCTCGTCTGGAGCCGCCAGTGACACCACGGTTTTTGTTTTTAGCGAAATCACTCGCGAATACAAGAACCTTGAAAATTTATCGGATGAACCCTAAAACCGAACATTACTGCTCAAGGCTTATTGGTCCTACTAGGGTCCGAAAACTCCTAGAAGTTTCTACAAACGCTCTTGTTTCCCCCAACTTGTTCTCTCAAGATTGGCTTCACAGTCATCACTGTCCCCTTTCGGTCTTAGCGGGTTCTGGCCCTCGCTGCCGTCGATGTTTCAAACTCTACAGATTTTTCCGAATTCGTCAACAGATTTTTTCGGAAATTTCTCTTTTCTACAGAAAACCCTCACTTTTTTAGGGTGAGGGCGTAAAAAACCAAGGATTTCTCGCCCTACAATTATCCTTGCGCCCACTCGCAATTGAGGGGACTCACAGATTTGGTTGTTGGGATAAAATATCGCATTGCTTTATTGCTTACTCTTAATCATAAAATAGGGAAATTATTTTTCAACTTTTTTCTTGATTATTTGCTAATTCCCCCATGCGCACTCAAAACATCGGCTTGATGGATAATCAAAGCTTCTAAAGAATTTGGTGCAATTGGAGAACCCCATTCTCTAACAGGACCATGGTGGGAAAGAATAATATGTTTGATTCTGTTTATGAAATTTTCGCTAACATTATGTTTTTTTGCTATTGCGACAAACTCTATCGCTCCATCAATAATATGAGTATGCTCGGCATCTTGACCTATTCCTTTAACAAAAAATTTGTCCTGATAAGGTAGAAATCTTTGTTTGGGAATTGGAAAATTCGCTATAGAATACTCTTTTATTTTTAAGAAGTCGTGAAAAAGACACCCGACTCCAAGAATATCTTTATTAACGGGATGGATGTGTTTAATATTGGCAATTTCTTCGGCTATATTCCAAACTTCCAATGTATGAGCGGCTAATCCCCCGACATAAGCATGGTGAAAACTTAATGATGCAGGAAAAATAAAAAAGTCAGGATTCGACAAGACTTCCGCACATGTCTCTTGTAGAGTAGGAGACGTAATCAGATCAACTTTTCTTATGAATTCGTCTTTGATGTTCATTTTTCTTCAATTGTCCATTTATATTTTTCGTAAGCTTCCATAGTCATAGGAAATAACTCTTTTAAAATGCTTTTAATAGCCTTTCCATATTCTTGAATCTCAGCTTGAGCATGAGAATCGTCCCGAAGAGAAATGAAATGTAAAAGATTCTTTAAATCCCAACAAGTATAAATTTCAGTATAAATATTGACAGGAAGGAACATTCGTGCCATTTCGCGGGCCACTCCATCTTTAATAAGAGATTGATAAATATTGTAAGATTCTTCACAATGCTGCTTTAAACAATCAGAGTAAGCGAAATTAGTGTCTGCATCAAATTCTCCAGAACTACCTTGTTTATTTTTCGTGTCTTGTTTTCTCCAAGTTGTGGGAATATAAAATTCATTTGGCAATTCTGTATAACGCGCTGAAACCTCATTAAGATTTTGCATTCGGTGACGCACATATTGACGCATCACAAAAATTGGCATTTTAATATTCATCGTTACTTTAACCATTTCAAATGGAGAAGTATGTTTGTTTTTGTAAAGATATTCCAAAAGTTTTTTGTCTTGTTCTGGTCCCTTGCTAGGAGATTTATAACTGATTCTCGCGGCTTCAACGATGCGGGAATCATCCCCCATCCAATCAACGAGTCTGACAAATCCATGGTCCAATACAGGAATGGTTTTTCCTATTAATTCTTGTTTTGTAGTATTCATATTATTTTTTGATAGAAGCGGCCCAAATTAATCCCATATTGGCGGCAGAGTAACTTAACCATACCAGACCCCAAGGGATATTACATTTCGCCAAATAGCCAATACCGACAGACGCATAAAGCACTGCCGATATGGCTACAGCGATATTCTCAAATGTAAGGGTCATTACTGAGATTATAGATTCAAAAAACCCTTCCATTCTTCGCGAATTTTTGGGGCATTGATCATTAATGCTGGGATTTCTGGCGCAGTAGGAATGTTGCCATTTACATCATACCATGGCGTATGATTTGACTTTTTGGTATTACAAGACCTACAAGCTAAAACCCTGTTATGATGACTGTCACATCCGCCTTTGCTTTTTGGCTTTACGTGATCAATAGTTAGATCAGAAAGAGGATGTTTGGTCAAACAATATTGACAAGTATAATCATAAATTTTAGCCAAATCAAAAAGAGAAAGTTTCTTCTTCTTTGGTCTGCGAAAGAATTTTGAAGTGACTACAATGATTGTAGGCACGGGCCATTCTTGTTTCGTGCTGTTTAAAGCGGGTTGATCATCGTAAAATTCCGCCAAAGAATTCCACGAATCCAAAGAATGGAAGATGTTTCCATTTTTATCTAAAGCAGTGACATTTTTCTTCAATAGATGAACAAACGCTGCCTTTGCAGTAATAGTGGTAATAGGTTGCCACGCATTGTTCAAAAGCAGAGTTGTTTTAGTGTTAGCCGAGACGCTTTTCATTTGTTAATTCAGGGAATTCCTCAAGATACCAATCAAGCAAAACATTAATGGCGCGAAGCCAATGTTTTTTTTGTTTTAAAGGAGCGTTGAACAAATTGGCATAGCACCATTGTAGTTCCGTTTCAATAAAACTTTTTGTTACTTGTTGAGAAAGAGTCATGGTTCTGTAAGAGATTTGGTTTTATGAATAAGAATAGATTGTTCCCAATTATCCACGATTGTTTCATTAATCGACTTTTTAAATGATTCTGCCGCTTCTTTCCTTTTTTCTTCGGGAATTTTTTCCAGAATGGCGCTCAATAGACAAACCGCGAATTCAGAGGCAATTTCGCCAATAATACCCGCTTCCATATTGAAAAAATCATCATTTTTTGTAGGCAAGAGAGAAGCTGCTGGACATAGCTTGATTTGACCATCAATTTCCAGTTCTTGAATGGCGATTGCTGCGACGGGAGTAATTTTATTAACTTTCATTTGTTTATTATTTGTTGTTGTATTCGTTCCGAATCTTGGACAGTAGTTTACCAAGATTATTCTGCCCTTGTCCAGAAAAAACGTCAATTCCCCAAAATTTATCCCCCCAAGAAGTCCATTCAATCAATTCTTTTTGATAATTAATTAATTTTTTGTTCCAAGAGGTTCCTTCCGCGAATTTTTTCCTTAAAGCATATTCCATTACTTCAAGCTTTCTTTCCTGAAAAGAATTATCAATTTGGAATTTGCGTATTTCTGTTTTAGCTTTGTATGGATTTAAAGAAGCAATATATTTACGATTTTCTAAATCAGCTTTAGGTAACTTCATGCTTTGGTAAAAGTTCTCAACATAATCAAAACGAATACCCTGATAAAAAAACGGTTGGTCCATTTTCTTCATATTAGAAAACCAATTAATACAATAAGGTTGCTCTAAAACAAAATCGCGAATAATTTCCGCATGGCAACTCTTCGGGCTACAGTAACATACAAGGGCAAAATCCTGTTTTTTGAGATTACGAATAATTAATTCATTAATAGCGTCACAAATGACTGGATTGCCAGTATTTATTTCTGCTTTAAGGTAATTTTTAAAACTGATTATGGAATCCTCTTTTGTAGGACTATAGAATTCCGCCTTGCTTTTTGGAAGATGCGAAAAAGGATTCCCTAAAGGGAACCCCCTGTGAACAGGATAATCGCACGGGAAGATTTCGTCAGTTTTTCTGTTCTTTATCGTTATCATAGAAAACCCATCGTGCGCCAAAAAAGAATTTTGTCCAAAATTGGAACCATTTTGAAGGAATTTTTGTCAGCATGATTTTTACACTTGGCATATTTTCGCTATAAACTTCTCCAATATATTTTGGAGGCCGAATTATCGTTATTCCTGTTGGAGCAGTTAAATAGACTGCATCTTCGTCTTTTTTTGGGGCGAGCGGATCACAAAATCTAGGATCATTATGAGAATAAAACGAATCTTCCATTTATTTTTTTTCTACGTTAATCTCCATATACATCGGATATTTTTTAATATACTCTTGAGCCTCAGCTTTGCTTGAACAATAAATATCCACGACAATAGCCTTGCCTTTAGACGCTTTCTTTTTTACAATATCAGGACCCGTATCCATGGCGATGAACGTTTTATTCATTTTAGGGATGAAAATTTTTGATCCATAAGGGATAATTTTCGGGTCAACAGCGATTGTTTTACCTGCGACGGGTTTGGAACCTGTTGAAGTAATTTTGCCTTTCCAGTAGTAAGTTACTCTGGCTTTATGCATTTCTCCAAAAAGAGAAGTTGCAATAAAAGGAAGTATGAATAAAAATTTCATCTTAATTCTGGACGGAATAATCTCCAACGATCACTATCCAAGGATTTTACGCCAGAATCAATATTTGTCAAAACTTTTTTTACATCGTCAAAAGAATCATAAATATATTTGTGTGGAAGCATTCCCATTACCCACAACGGAGTATTTTTCTTACCACCTTCTACGACCACAAACACAGGTCTTTTGATATGAATAGCGATAGATAATTCTTCCACTGTTCCGTAGGTGGGAACCTTTGGATTGAGGTAACAAATGACAAAATCGGAGCGATCAACCATTGAAAGATCGAATGCCCTCACAGACTTGAAATGCTCTGCTACTTCGTCATATTCTCCAGAATTCATCAATTTGAACATTCTTTGATGAATGGTCTCATCTTCATTTGGAGCATTTATAAATGGTTTCTTATAAGGATCGAAAACAGTTACCCCCATTTTTGTTAAAAAGTCGGTAATATCATTCCTCCATTCTCGCCCGTCAGAGAATTGCATTGGGCCAATCAAGTAAGTTTTTGTTTTGTTTAGAATATTCATTAGTATCTTATAGGTTTAGCTTCTAATTGTTCAATTCTTTTTCTTAAATCTATGAATTTATCTTCATCAGACATTGCGTTCCATCGCAATAGATATTCCTGCCTTTCTTTTTGATGGCATAAATTGCACTTATTGTTTGTATGAACAACATATTTTTCGCACTTATTACAAAATTTTGATTCGACTAAGGCCATTAGATTAGTTCCATTGTTACGTGAAAGGATTCATAAGGAAGAAACCAATGTTCGCATTCCTTGATTACGTCTGTCAAACTAACGACAGTCATCAAATCATCCCGATCTTTGCGTGAATATGCTACATACAAAGCGTCTGTAGCTTTGTTCGCGAAGGTGTTTAAATTACATTTCTTCTTTATCAACTTTTGTAAATCCGAATTCCTAACATGTAGAAAAAATGAACCAAAATCAAATGCAATAATAGACGGACCACTTGGGCTACACCAACCATCCTTGCCTTGGACGTTTTTGATTTCCAAAAGTATTTGGCCTTTACCATGGGTTTTCTTTTGACCTTTTACATCAACAGTTTCTCCATCGACAATAAAATCAACGTGTCCCATGTCTTGCGATCCCGAGGTTTTTTTGATATCCTTTCCAGCGGCTTTGCAAGAATCATAATAACGACGCTGTCCGTTTTCTCCAACGAATCTTGACATTTTGATATGCTGATGAGAAGATAAGTCTTTTGCTCGACGACTAATCACAAGAATTAAAGGTAAGTTAAATCATTGGTCAAATTAACCTCTTTAGGGGCAATTAAGAGCAAGTCTTTACAAATAGCAATAAGTTCCAAAGAATCAACATCAGGAGGATTCATCCTCAAAGAAGAAACTTGCTTGCAGAATGCCAAGAAATCCTCGCTTTGCGGATAGAATAATTTTTTGGTATGATCGTAGATAGATACATCGAACACTTCGTATCTAGTTGGGTCGATTTGTTTTTCAATAGGATCATAATTACTGCGCTTAGTAATATAATCAAAAATATCTTGGTATTTGATATTAATAGTCATTTGTTTATTTTTTCAGTAGTTCCTTGATAATTAATTCTGCGTTTTCTTGAATAGAAGGATAGTAGAGAGTATTGAATTCTTTTCCATGTTTGTCAATAAACCATTGCCAATCTTTGTATGCCTGTTCTGACATTGGCACACCATTTTTTGGGCGAGCCTCCGAACATTTGCGGATGATATCCATCAATTTTTCTTCCTTTTCTCTAATCGCAGCATCCAATTCCGCGCTTTCTGGCCAAACTTGTTGACGAATGGAAGTGCAAGATGGAGCAACTTTTACAAGCCACCATCCTTCCCTTAGCCCATCATAGGCCCAAGGATCACTGACAGGGATATATTTTTTACCGACTTTCTTATAAAGAATTTGAGATTCTTTGTCGAGAATACGTTGTTTTGCGCTCATGTCATTGTTTGATTTTAGATTCTTTGTCAAATTTTTCAAGTCCCTTTATAAAACGCCATTCGTGAATGGACTGTTTATATTCAGTCATTTTATCGCGCCAAATGCACGAACAAATAATTGCCGCACTAAGCATAGACAATATAATAAAAAGAACTCTCATTTTCTCTTTTTTAAGATGTATTTTATCACTTGATAAGTTTCTTCATTAATAGGGAATTTTTTGCTATATTCAATAATAGCTTTCAGATGCTCTGTAGTCAAGTCCTTAATCAAAGAATATGTCAAAGGTTGATCGCCATTCGGCCCACGATGCCCCCAAATGAAGTTTTCCGCTTTATAAGCCATATCAATCTTTTTGGGCCAAAGCTTTTTATCAAGCAATTTAACTTTATCAATAGGCCAAATACCATATTTGCGGTTGTCTCGATTATTATTATAATCTGTATAAAGTTCCGCAAAATTTTGAGGAACTTCAAAACAGCATCGCTCTCCAGAACCCCGCGTATATCCAGCGTAATCATTGGTCCCAATTTGCCCGCCATCAGCCATTAATTCATCAATGCCAATGCAATCATAATGAGCGATTGATGCGACTACATATTTATCGTTTTTAACTCCGAATAGTTTCATTTGCGTGGGATTTTTGAGGCTAAAGTTTCTGCTAGACGGACCATGCCTTTGATTTGATCATCTCCTCCATCATAATATACGCACAATTCTGAAAATTTACTTTTCACTTGAGCGATTGTTACGGCAGGATGATTGAATTTTTCATAAAAGGATTTTGGGCGCAATTTGTTGGAGAATCTTTGGATACGATTTCTCCATTTAATGCGTTTAGGATGTTGAGCCTCAAAATCTTTTAGTTCTTGCGAAGTCATGAATTTTTTACCAGATGGCCATCTTGGGTCGATAGCTCTCCAAAGTTTATTGCAAATTTTCACAGAGATTTTCTGATAAAACCACATTTGCAAACGCTTATACCATTTTTTCGAAGCCTTTAATGTATAGGTGCTGCAATGGGCGTCCATACAAGCAAATAGATTATATACTATGTCCATCCAAGGTTCAGGACAACACAAGCCGCAACAAGGACTTGTTGGGTTGCCATTTTCGTCTTTTGGGAATAGATTCGGGAAATCTTTCTTGAGACGATCTTCAAATTCTCTTTGTTTCTCAAACATATCGGCAGTTTATCCTAGACGCAGAAACAAGTCAATGAAAAAACCAATGAAAATCAACGCCAAAAGAATAATCAAAATAACATCTTTGCGCGAATAATATGGTCGTTTATTATTAAAATAATCATCGCTCACCCATATAAATTACACCATTTTAAGGTCTTTTTTAAGTTGGGTGATTTGTTGTTCCAATTTTTCCCGTTTAATGCTTTCTTCACGATCAGGCCCTCCAAATCTGTAAGCACGGTGACTACGGGCTAACTGTTCTTGCAAACTCTCCAATTGTTCTTTTTTAAGGGTTTTAGAAGATTTTTTAACTTTCTTTTGTTTTGCGGCAAGTTTGGTTTTATCAACAGATTGATAAATGGAAATATATGAACAATCGAACATTCCTTTATTCTTTTCTTTAAAAAGTTCATCTTCTTGCATATAACTCAAGCTAGGACTGCCGCCCATGCGATCACTTGCGGTTACGATTAAATACCAAGGGTTTTTCATTTTCTCCAATAAGCTTTTGTGATTTTTAAACTATGAGATTCATCCGCCAACATTTCATATTCGATACATAGCATTGGGTCGCCTTCATACCAAATAGTTCCGTTTTTAGTGATGCCTATTTTATGGGCGCGATGCAGATAAGCCACATTTCTTGGATCATCTCCAATCAAAAGATTTAAATCAATTCCCAATATACTCATTGTCCAAATTTAACCCCCTTTTGCACAACTTGGTCTTTAAAATTTACGGGATTGTAATTTTTAATAGCTTCCTTTAAATCTTCAAGAGAATAGAATTCTGTTGATGAATTTATTGTGGACCACCAATAAATTTTATGTTTATTCTTTAGATCTTCTGCGTCTGCATATGCGTATCCCAAATGCTCAAATGAGAGTTTTCTCAAAACGTATTTACCTCTTTTATTTTTAATTATAGTCATTTCTTTCGTGGATGATATTTTTCATAATCTGATTCTCCTGCCGCGTGTCTTGCCAGTGTATCAATTCTGGTTCTAAGAAGATCATAAGCAAAATATCCCAAAGCAGAAAGAACAACGGCTGATGCGATGATGTTTGATTTTATGTTTTTCATTGTTTTTGTATAATATCTGATAATGTTTGTTGACCTTCATCAAAGCCCATATGATATGCAAAGTTTAATGCTTTGCATATTTCGCAAAAAGTTTTGGCACTATGATAGGGTTCGATAAATAAAACAATATTCTTTTCTTCTCTGAAAGCAATTCCATTTGCAACTACAATAAATGGATTTTCAAAGGTGACAACGCCTTGTTTTATATCGCTCATTGTTTTAAAAGTTCAGGATTTTCAAAGATATTACCGATAACTTCTTTAAATGTTGTTAAATAACATGTCCATGGATAATCTAGTTCATGTGGTATTGGATGTTTTAACTCTTTAACGTATTCTGTAATAGGTTTTAAAGCGAATCGGCTAGACTTAACATTCCAAACCACGACATTAATAAGATCTAAATATTTACCATTTTCATCCAACTCTTCGGTAATATAATTACCTCTGGATGCCATAATGTCGCCTTCGTAAATCTCTTTTCCTTTTGAGTCTTTCAGACCAGTATATTGTTGAATAACATAATCATTATCCGATAAGACATTATCAAATTTACCACTATATACCTTACCGTGCAAAGAAACAGCCAATCTGTTGCTACAAGCTTCTCTTTCAAAAATATACTTGTTTTGTCTTTTGTCCCAAATGCGAAATTTAATTTCTCTGCTCATTACTTTACTTCCTTATTAGCCGCATAATCCAAACTCCACAATGATGCAGACATGTAATCACCAAACCATTCCCAAGCAATCAAATTGCCTTTGTGGAAAGCAAGGGCTACATATTGCATTCTATCATCAACTCCCGTGGAGTCAACTTCTGTTCTCGATTTAACGCAGGTTTCGATCATTTCAATAGTTCTTTCATTTCTCGTTTACCGTATTGATTATCTGTATAATAATCCATACGTTTCAACCAATCCTCAATACCCTTGCGGAGTCTTTCGTTTTCCTTTTTTAAGTCTCGTTTTTCGGAATATTCAGGTAGGTCGAGTCGAGCCTTCAATTCCTTATACATTTCTATTGTTTGCTTCAACTCTGCAATTTCAGCATCCTTTTTATCCAAATCAGAAGCGATTTGACTCATTACCCACTCAGGCACTTCATCACAACATAATCCCGCAATGTATATGTAATTGTCGGTCATATTACTCTCCCAATTCAGCTTTTAATTGCTCTAATAATTTACGCTTTTGTTCTTTGGTTTTGGCTAACTTTTTAAGTTTAGCTTCTTCCTTTTTCTTTTCGGCCAATTCTTTACGCTTCTTTTCCTCTTCTTGGTATTTTTTATGTTCCGCTTTTCTTTTCTCTACAATTTGCTTTATTGCAGTCTGAGCGGACATTTGCTGTTCTTTGATTACCAAAAATGCAAAGCTTCCGTTTTTCTTATTGTTGAGATTATAATCACTTACAAAGTTTTGTAATTCATAAACATCATCAACCTCTTCCCATGGGGAATGATCTTCGACAAAGATTCTGGTAATATCCGTATAATCATCACCATAGTTGAAATATACCGTGTCAGTATTGGTTGTTGCTATGATTAATTTTACTTGTGCCATTACTTTGTTACAATTTTTGTTTTATATTTTTGACCCGTTACAACTGGTGGAGGAATTAGAACCTCACCAATACTAACCCATGTTTTTCCACCATCCTTTGAAGTCAATACTTCAATATATTTTGATTTACTTTTCTTAATAAGAAATGATACTTCGTCTGATGGATCGCTAGTGCCAAAGTCATTTTGCGCTTTGACTACTGCATAATATGTTACATCAAAAACCAATCCTGTCAAGGGAATAGTTGTGGATGTTGTTTCGAATGTTTTTGTGTATTCTCCCGATTTTGTTCCAAGCGATACAATATATTTTGTCACTTTGTCTTCATTAGCGGTCCATTTTGCCGTAACCTCGGGGGTTGGTTTTATAAATGTAATTGCTTGGACAGAACTAAATGATAAAAGAGTTCCGATTAAAAATGCTAGTGTTTTCATATTCCATCCCTACCTTTAAATTGTTCACATTTTTTATTACCTTCTGCCAAAATTCTAGCTGCCGCTTTGAACTTTTCTTCTTGTTCAGGTGTTAGAGTCCAAGTATGTTCAACAACATCACTTAATTGATCATAATATTCATCCTTTTCTTTTTCTCTTGCGTCAAGATCAGCTTGGATACCATTTATAGTTTCTGTCTTATTGGAAAACAGACTTCTTACAAAAGCTAGAAGTTTTCCATGATATACAGCACTTTGAGGATGAACTTCACCGTCATCAGTAATTACTGCGTTTTGTTTAGACCAATCATTTACTTTAGCCTCTAATTCTGAGAGTGTAAATGATAGTTTTAATTCTGTTTTCATTTTAGTATAACTGAAATTCTTTTGGGAACACTTGAGCTAAAAAGGATTGTTCGTGTAATGCTAAACGCAATTCTTTAGAAGGGTTGTGTGAAAAATAGTATTGGTCATCTTCCCAAAATTTAAGGCGTTCATCAATATCGTCTGAAATACCATTTTTTACATATTCTTCAATAATAGCCTCTTTGTGTTGTGGTTCTAAAGTATTTTCTGACAGGAATTCAATACCTGTTTTCATATTAGCACGTTTATTACACGCTTCTCGAATGTTTTCAATGAACTTATTAGTCGCATAGATCGCGTTGGTTCTCTCTTTATAAGTCATTGGGTGTCCTGATATTCTTGAGGATGCCGAATCAAACTCAACTGTTCCAGTTTCTTTACAAGCAGTAATATACTTCTGCTTCCAAAATTCACTGTTATCATCTTCTTCTGTTTTTGTGATTTCTTCTTTCATATTATTCTTTCCAACGATCTACTGTTTTAAGGAATGCTTCTAATCTTTCAGTTGGTTTGGCGTTTATCGCTAATATTTTTAATGAATCTCTATTGATATTCACACAACATCTACTCTTAACGACATTTAAAAGATTGATATACCACAAAGTTTGCAGTGCTGTTTCGGATATATTGTAAACATTATAAATAATATTCAAATCTACCAATGGATTTGGTGCAATTTGATCCTTCTTACCTTCTGGCGAAGTTCCACGCAGCGCACGATAATTACCAAGCTTACTATCGCGGTTTAAATTGGTCCATCCCAAGTATTCAAGGAATGCTATTCTCTGGTCTTCTGGTTTCATTTGATTGCCCATTCGGGAAGTTGTATATTTTTAATATCATCAATATCTCTTTGTATATACTCGATTTCCTTTTGACGAACTTTGATCATTTCTTCTTTTAAAATTTCAAAAGCCTTTTCAGTTTTCCATTTTCTAGGAAAGTAAAAAAACCCCAATCCTGCGTTTGGAATGTATTTTTTACAACTCACCCTGTCGTATGGATCTGTATCATCAAATCCAACTCTCCATCGACTTTCTTCTGTAATAGTTGGTCTTATTTCAATTAATGAATATTTCATACTCCGTTTTTGCTTGGTTTATAAATTTTTTTTCCATGTAAATAAAAATAACGCGGACCTTGCGCTTCACAGATTTCGCAATATAAATAATGTTCGCTGCAAAACGGATTGGAGTCATACCCTTCTACCTTTTTCTCTATCATTTCGCGCTTGCACCACGGGCATTTTGTAGAAGTTCTCATAATCCTTTTGTTAAATCCAATACCCAATTATTCCAGCCAGTATAAATTCTAAATAACCACTGATAATTTTCAGCGGGATGATCTTTTTTAGACGACCAAACTATACGTCGTTTTAAATGGTATTGTTTAAATTTATTGAATTTGATTTTCATAGCAATAGCAAATTAATAATACCAATAAAAAGATTTTGGCTGCTTTTTGAAAGGAATAAAAGGACTATTTTTGAGAATTTCTGTCATCCAATAATGATCGCTCAACGTTTCATTTTGAAATGGCACAGAAAGACATTTATAAATGATTTTTGGAGGTTTAGTAGATACAAAGCTCGTCATGTGTCCAGTATCCAACCATAAACCATGTTGTGAATTATGAAAATCATAACAAACAGTTCGATTTCTTTTGGTCTTATGATAAGCGCATCTTTGATGACCACAATAAATTCTTTCGTTCATAATAATGGTAAGTTATCGGTTATTCCTTCAAATTTAGAATCCCAATGTGGGCCTATGGCGCAGCATGTAAGAGTTTTAATTCCATTAAATTCGGTAGCGCCGTTGTCTTCTACTATATGAGAAATTAGTCCTTTATCAAGAGCTTTTTGATGGATTTCAATTAATTCTTCTTCGTTATTTACATAGACGCAAATTTTACGGAAGGAATTTTGTAGCCAATGATTGATTTCTTGCCAATGATCATATTGGAAATCTTTGCCGACTTCGACCCATCCAAATTCAGTATCGCCTCTTTTATACAATCCTCCTTTAGTAAGGAATGCCATAGATGCATGAGAACCTTGCGCACACATCTTCCCCTTACGCATATTAAGGTCTTTGCGAATGATTATGATTTGTTTTGTATTCTTATCCATCATATGCTCCTAGTTGTCTCCAGCCCCTACGCCCATAAACCCAATCACAATTTTCATGAGATCCTTCTTCGCTTACAATGCGCCCGCAACCATCACACATTGAAGTTTTTGGTTTTCGCGGACGATAGTTGTGGAGCTTTGTCAAGAATTCTTTTACAGTTTCTTCGAAATTATCATTGGTAAAATTAACCCCGTAATAATCATCGACTTTCAAATAGCGTTCTTGATATGAACCATTGATGCCAATTAAAGAAGTTTTTGAGTAATTTTCCCGAGGCGGAAGATTATCAATCAGAACATTTTCTTGGCTTGCAATATCCAATGGATTGACGGCCCTGCCACCATAAGCCGTGCCAACATAAGCATTTTCAATATCTTCGCGGGCAATGATATGATCTGGCTCAAATTCCAAATCAGCCAAGCGATTGACATTTGACGCATATTCCCGCGTTGAAGTTGTAAGAACATAAACATTGTCCTTGCCAACGAGTTGACGGCAGAATTCTACCAAAGTTTTCGCACAGGGGCGAATGATGGTATAATAATTATAACCCCCGATCCTAAACACAACATGTTCTTGATTCGGATTGTATAATTCTGTATGAATTAATGTGGAATCAAGATCCCAAAAGATTTTGTTTATCATTTTCTTAGATTTAGTGTAATATATTTTATATGCAGAACAAATTCACATTAACTCGAAAACGAGATGTTGTCAATCTTTATTTAGAAGTCAAAAGATTGGATATTGTCCGCTCCGAATTTAAAACATCAATATATATAATTAAAAATATTTTAAAAGAGGCTGGGGTAGAAATCGCTCGGAGAAAACAACCTTTAAATATTAAATATTTTAAAAATATAGATACTCCTGAAAAAGCATATTGGTTGGGATTTATTGCTGCGGATGGTTGTCTGCACAAAACAAAATACAAGTTAAGTCTTTGCGTGAAAGATGCAGACATTTTATTTAAATTTCAAAAAGCTATCGGAGCGGGTAGTCCCGTTAGACATCGTATTATTTTAGATAAAAGAACGGGGAAAACAAATCAACAGTATAATTTACAGATTAATTCAAAAGAATTTTGTCAATATATTTGTTCCCATGGTGTTGACGAAAATAAATCAAAACAATTTTCTTTTCCAAAAATTGAAGAGAAATATTATTCACATTTTATTAGAGGTCTCTATGACGGAGATGGAAGCATACATGTTAACAAATCTAAAATTAAAAAGAAAATTAATTATAGAATTAATATGATTAGTTCTATAGAATGTATTACTTTTATAAAAATGTATTTTGAAGATAAATTAAAATTCAAAGTTCCGAAAATTTATTCTAAATATGATCAAGGAATTCATTATTTAAATATGGAGCAAGATGCATTAAAATTTTTAGAATGGATTTATAAAGATTCCCGAGAAGAAATTCGACTTGACCGTAAATATGAAAAATATATTTCCAATTTGCAAGCCTTCGAAGATCAGAAAAGATTAATTGTTAATGAAAAAACAGGAGAATCTTTCTCAATTAGAAACGTTCGGCAATTCTGTTCAGAAAAAGGATTAAATGAAAATGTAATTCATAGAACACTTAAAACAGGAAAATCGTCAAAAAATGGAAAACATGCGGGCTGGAAGCTTGTTTATTGATCATTTTTGATATACATTGGAAGGAAAACTCTTACAGCCTTTTTTTGAGCCTCTTCAATTGGAATTGATTCGTTTTCAAAACGCCCGTCCATTTCATGAAGAACATAAAGGGTAGCTTTTGATTCGTTAGCGATTTTTTGGAGTTCTGCCGCTGAAAAAGTCAAGTCCAAATCCCCAAACCAACACTTCCCGAAATCTCCATTCAAATCCGCGAAAACATTCGCGTTAAAAACAACAACATTTTCAGGAAATTGTCTGCGATATTCCGACTTCGACCACCATACTAGGCGTCCTTCGGGAAGATCGTGGGCGGGGAATAATGATGTTAATTGTAATGAGTTCATATTATTTTGTGATTGAACACCAAATTTTTAATGGTTCAGGACCCTCATAGGGATAAATAGTAGGAGGATTCCAAGGTGTAAGAGGAATAAAGTCGTCTTTTTTTGGAGGTCGCGAAGAACCGTTTCTCCAAATAGTCTCAGGCTTAGGCTTAAATTTTTTGATTGTTGCTGCCAATTGATTCGCTAGAATCTCGGCTTCGGCAAGAGAGAGAACGATGGTTTGTTCCCCAATTGTAATTGTAATTTGGGGATCGGGAGATTCGACTGTAATTGTATTGCTCATGGAGGAATAATAATAGGATTTAAGAATTTGTCAAGGGTAAATTTCTCAAGGATCGAGCATGTGTCTGATTTTTTTTATTCCATGCAAACTTGGAAATACGGCGGAATTAAAGGTTCTGCTGCTTACTCCGTCAATTTCAAATCCCGCTCTTTTATAATTCCAACAGATTATCCCCTTTACAAGAAAATGTTTTGATCCTTTTTTATAACCCTCAATTTCGTCTCCCTCATATAGTTCTTCGTTATTGGAATCTTTAATTCCTGTAGATCGAAAAACAATAAAAGATTCGGGATGCAATAAAAAATAACCAATACCTCTCCACCCACCATCAAAAAAGAAATCTATGCCTGTCGCCACAGGTGAACGGGTTTCTAAAAAACCTTGATTGCCATCATCGTCGGGAACTTTCGCATAAACTTTGAATTTCATAATTTTAGTTTTTATTAATTATTGTTTTATTGACAGAAAACCAATCAGGGACTTCTCTTTTTGTCCATTTACAGAATGGGGCTTTATCGAACAAATAATACAAACGATATTTTTCAACAGTTGAAACTTTGTCAAATTCTGGATGTTGGCGGCAAGTTTGTGTGGGCGAAATGGCTATAGCAAAATCAGTCAATTGATCGGAATCAAAATTTAGTCGATGCTTGTTCTGTTTAATCCACGAAATAATTTCAGAGGTTTTGTGGATTTTGCCATAGCGAAAAGTATATTCTTTTGCCAAGGCATCAGAGTGATCGACAAGCCATTCAAAATTGCCGCGAGTTTTGCGGGTCCAGATTGAGGAAGGGTGGTTTTCATGTGTTTTACGATATGGAGCATCAATTCCTTGTAAATGAAAAGCCGTGCAGAGTAATTGAGCAGACTCCAAGATAAGCTTGCAACAATGCTTGTCGCAATGATATTGCGCAGCAATAACTGGATTTTCATCTAAACAAAATATATTCATAATGTAACAATCACGTTTTTTAGTGTAATAATGTTTATGGAAACTAAATTCTATTGTAATACCTGTCGAGACGAATTAACTATAGAAAATTGTTATTGCTCCAGCGATAAAAAATATCGGAATAGACAAGGATTTTTGCATAAATGTAAATCATGTCAAGACAAATATCGAAAACAGTATATGCAATCTGATGAAGCAAAAGCAAATCATCGTTTATCTGAGGCCAAAAGAAGACTGTCTAACCGTGCAGCATATTTATGGTTAAATGCGAAAAGAAGAGCAGAAGCAAAAGGATTAGATTTTGACATAGAGATTTCTGATATTATCATCCCCGAAATATGTCCAGTTTTAGGAATACCGATGATTGGGTCTTCTGGAGAATATGCAAGAGAAGATTATAATCCAAAACAACTTTCTTCGCCATCTATTGATCGTATAGATTCTTCCAAGGGTTATATTAAAGGAAATATTGCAATCATTTCTAATCGAGCTAATGCGCTCAAAAGCAATGCTTCGTTAGAAGAAATTAAAAAGCTTTATGAATGGATGTTAAAGCTATAATATTTTTTCATTCAATAGGCTCAACTTTGAAGGTTTTAATGGATTCGTTAATGATATCCGCCCAATTATTATGTTCTGCTACGATAGATTGAGCAGATGGAGAATTTTCTTTCATCCAGCGCATTGCTACCACTAAATGCTGCACTTGCGAAAATTGCAAGAGATTTCGAAAAATTTCATCTCTAACAAAAGAAATATGTAATTTTGGAAGATCCGTAGGAGAAATATTTTTATCCTCTTCGTCATCCCGATAATATTTTTCGGGGATATCCAACTCCATAGACAACTTCACTTTCATACCTCAAAGATAGCAAAAATTTACCCCAAGTCAAGAATTAATATGGGAAAGGATGAGTTTTATTAGCCAAAATATCCATCGCCAAATCTTTTATTTCCTGAGAATAGCTATCTTCCATATCGCTTCCTCCCTTATATTCTTCGGGACAATTATCTCTACCCCACATATCATATTCATAGTCTGTAACAACAGAAGTATGTTTGCAATAATACAAATATTGATGTGCGCGAATGTATTTTAATTCAACAGTCATCAGATTCTCCAGACAAAGACTTTTAATCCTTTTTTTGTAGCGTAATCAATCATGTCCTTAGTCCCATGACTCGATCCATTCCATATAGCAATTAAAGCCTCTGCATAATCTCCCATTTCGTGATTTCTGCGCAATCCAGCAAGGGCATCATATTTTTTACCGTAAGAGTTTTTTCTGATTATAGAGTCAGGATGCGACAAATCATTCCATTTGGCAGGAAATTCCTTAATAGGAATGTCGTTTTCTTGGGCATAGCGTTCTCCATATGTATCAGCGCCTCTAGCCTTTCCAGAGACGATTTCAGTAGGAGTCCACCCACAAGCCGCAATAGCGTTTAATACGTCAATATATGTAACACCATTGCGACTTCCAGCGATTATCGTGATCATTGCAAGAAAAAAGCAAAAGCAGATTTAATGATAGAAAGATTGACTTCCTGACAAATCATCCACTTCAACCACGCAAGCGGAGCAAAGAAAAAGTCTATAATCGACCAAAAAACTGAATCATGAATTTTATGGCCAATCAATGCTGTTGCCAATGCGCAAAGGAAATAAATAAATTGTCCAATGCTGTAATTATACGTTACGTTTACTGTTTGTTTTTCCATATTATTGTTTTTCTAAAAGTTCAGGATTTTCAAAGATATTGCCGATAATTTGCGCCCTGTCGTAAACGCATTCATTTAATGGTTGATAACAATCGTCATACCCTAATACATAATGGTCGTTGATACACCATTGGTAATCTTGCCATTCGATAGAATAAAGATACGGGGAACCCTTTAATTTTATAATATCTCCTTCGTAAATTTCTTTGCCCCAAAAATCATCTATGCCCGTATATTGCTGAATTACAAATCTGTCTTCTCCAGCAATTTTCTTTACATCCGAATTTAAAACAATAGACAGAATGCCATTATTTTTCTCTAAATGATGAACATTCGGGGAATTAAATTGTTTCAACTCCTTGTCCCAAACTCTGAATTTAAATTCTCTCATTAGTATAGATTTTCTGAATACAAATAACCTTTTTGTCCTTCATAGCAAAGACGGAAAATTTGTCCTTGGGCCACAGCTATATCCCATGCCTGTTCTCTTGTCAAGAAATCTCCGAATTGATCAATAAAACCTTGCTCCCATCTAAAGGTGGGTTCCTTCATTATGTCGGGTCTTTGTGAGTGCATTACTTTATCCCAATGCCTTGCTCCGCAAATAATTCTTCCGTTATCTTTATTGCGATTGGCCGCGCAAACAACTCTTTGAGCGGGTTTGTCAATATTATTTTCTGTCCAATAATCTGACATTATTTTATTTGATTAGCCCCATTACTGTGCATCGAACCAATCGTTGTTGAAACTCTTTATAAGAAATAGGGGTATCCATTGTTACCCCATCGTTATCCCTCCATCCATCAGGATCAAGGACAGTGACCGCTTCATCCTTCAACCACTCATGAGCGGATTTCTTGGCAAAAATACGATCATGGTTTTTTCGACCCTGTTCGGAATAAGATTTTGATTTAATTTCGTCCATATCAAGCTTGGGTATCAGAAATAAGAAAGATCAAATAATCCTTTACTCTTGAAATAAAATCGGGGCGAGCTTTGCTGGTTAAAAATTCTCTAGCCACAACAGCACTGGTATTTTTCAATCCCAATTCTTTCTCAAGTTCAGAAATAATATCTTCCTGTTCCGCAATTAAATTTTGAATTCGGGTTCTCGCCAAATCTAATTTCTCAGATAATTGTTTCATGTAAGTATGCCTACGGGGGATTTCTCCCCCGCAGGTTATGGGTTATTATAGATGAATGATTTTGTTCTTGGTTTTTGGATCAACCGCCCACTTGTATTTCAAAGCAGCAACCGAAGTCAAAACATTAATCTCACTTGGATACTTGGGCGAGAAAATATTTCTCACTTGTTTAACTGTGACGGTTTTGCATCCAGCCTTACGCTTTTTCTTCAAATAAGCGTCAATTCGCGATTCAAAAGCGGACAACTGTTTCACAGCTTTTTCGTTGCGTTTGAAGTTCTTTGTAGAACCCTTGAGGGGCTTGCCAGTAGCATTGGTAGCAACGCAATTGACCTCTTGAGAGATTTCTTCAAGGACTTTATATGCGCAGCAACGAAGCTTACGACAATCGGAAGAAGGAACGCTGACCACATCTTTTGGATTGATTTTTACAGAGACAATCTTGCCTGCCGACCATCCTTTAGCGTAATCAAAGCTGCCAGCATGGACTCCAAACGAGCAATCGTTATTGCGATTGTCATCAACACAGTTGCGCTCGACTTCAATTTCTTCTCCAACGCCATTATAAATTTGGCCTTGAGCATTAACCTTGCCTTTTAAAACTTTTGTATTGAGATTTCCATGTTTACTCCAGCCATTGGCTTGCAATCCACGGAAAGCAATGAAACATCCATCTTCCGTAATCGGAAGTTGCTTGTAAGACAAGAAATCATAAAGTTCCGCTACAGAAGAAGCAGAGGGATTCTGCTTGAGGTTTCTCCAGAAATTTAGGAACATGGAAATAGGCAGACCATTTTTCTTCAATTCCAAAATTGTCTTCGCCAAAGATGCATGGACTTCCTCGCCGTCAATTTGAACCGAATTGTTCAAAAAGGTAAAGCCAAGCTTCTTTTCTTTTTCGATTTCCTTGGTATCTGCCGCCAGCAAATCAAGAATTGCTTGTTCTTGCTTGTTTTCGGGCAAATTGAAAATCTGTTTGATTCGGGCAAATTCGACGGAATCATTGTCGAAATTATAATTCGCGCCATTAATGTAAAATGTTGCGCCTTTGTTTGTGAAGATGTATTTCATACCGATACTTTAATTGGTTTTGTGATTATGTCAACTATTAATTAGATTGATGGCATGTTTTTGTCCATCCAGAAAACCTTTTTGCCAAGAGACGAAACATTCGTAACCGTCTTTTCGCAATCCATCCGCAGCAATCCAATTCGTCCATGCTCTTTGGATATATTCGTCGGGATGTATGGTAAAATTCACTTGTCCCAACAAATATCCATTTCTGTAATACTCTGATTTTGTTGTTTTCATTGTTTTAGTTTGAGTAGTTGTCTGATATCTTCTCTTTTCATTTCTGTATTTACATAATAACTTCTTTCGCAGGTATATTTTAATGCATTCAAAGTTTTCCCTCTCAAAGAATGTTCCCGAGTCAAATCTTCAATTTTCTTCAAAAGACGGAAAGCGTTTTCTTTGTTTTTGGCAATTCGCTTTGTCTTATCAGAAAAACCGAAACAATTGAATTTAATGATTCTCAAAACATTCTCTTTTTTGTTTTGGATTTCTTCTTGTGCGAGGAAAGACGAGCGCAATTTCTGATATTCATCAGAATTAGCTTCAATTAACCCATATTCCTTTACGCAAATCGTCATAAATGCCGTTGATTGAACAACATAAGAACCAGATCGTGTCGAACAATTGTAAATAGTGAATTTTTTAAAAGTCCGTTCATCCAAATTTTTCTTAGTTTCTTCGATCCATTTTTTAAGTTTGTCTGGATCGTTTTCCACAGGCAAGGACATAGATCCCCTAATTTTGTTAATTAGTTCTTCTGGAGTCATCATGCCGACTTTAACTCCATTTTTGTAAACGGCAGCGGCAGTTTTAATTTTTGTTTTTTGAGGAAACTTGTATTGTTTCGCAAGAACCACATTAAAAAGTTGATGAAGCATCGGATCATCCTTAATTGTATAAGGATAGAAATCATGCATCCACAATAAAGATTTGCCTGTTTCTTCCGCATATAAACGAACTTTGGTTTTCCAATAATTCGATGCCGAATTGTCAGGGATAATGATCAAAGTATATTTGCCGTTAGCATCTTTTTCCAACGTGGAAATATCAGAAGACTCTTTTGCTTTCACAGCAAAGGAATTCCTCATTACCTGCACCATATCTCCAAGGAATGCAGAACATGGCACCAAATACCACTCACCAACAAAATCATTGAATCTACGAAACATTCCCGTAAGAGCCGCAGCATTCTTGAACATTTCGTTGATTTGTTCCGAGAAATAGTCGGACAAAGGTTTTTCTTTTGCCTTAGTCAAGTCTTTCACATACAAATCATAAAGAATAGACTTTACTTTAACCAGCATTTCTTGATTGGACGCTGTTTGCTGGAATGTTTCCCGAGAAAGAGCGACAGACATGCTTCCAATAGGCAAATCAACAACAATAATGCCTCTAGCACAATCTTTAGAATCTTTTTCGGCAGAATAAATAACTCCACCCATTTGAATATAAACACGGTTATTCCAATGAGTATTGTTTTCGTGCGTTTCAATTTTGCGAATGGTGATGCCGTCCACTACAGTTTTCAATAAGGTTTTTGCAGGACGGAAAGTTCTGTTCGGAACATGCGCAACGATATTTTTTGGCGAAAAATACACAAATTTGTGAATAGTCGATTGAAAGATTTCAAGATCGCGATCCTTGACGGGAATTCTGATTTCCAATCCCGTTTCTGTAGTTGGTTCGGAATCAATACGATAAATATAACCAACGGAATGACCTTCTTCGTTTCCTCCCAAAGCACAGGAATAAACCGTTTTTTCTCCTTCAAAATAAGAGACAACAGTAAAAGATTCCGCATAACAATGTCCTGCCTTGCTACCAATACCAAAACATCCAGCCATTTTATTAGACTTGAGTTTCGTAGATTCGCCATACATGCCGAAAATATTGCGAACATTATCTTCGCTCAAGCCTTTGGCGAAATCGCGAACAACAAATTCGCAGTTATTTGTTCCAACTTGCAAATGTAATTCCACAGGTTTATTGACATTAAACCGAGCGTGTTCGTCCAAAGCATTAGTGGCGTATTCTCGCACAACAGCAAGAACTTTATCTTTATATACTGTATCGCGCAAGTGTTCTGCGAGTTGCAAGGCTGCGCTTGCAGTCATGGACATAACGGACGCATTAGGGTCCAATCCATTAGAGGTAATCAAAGGGGAAGCGTGTGTCGCAAGTTTCATATTAGGAAGCATACACGGTTTGCCCGTGTTGTCAATTTTTTATGCAAAAAACTTTATTACAAAAAATTAATCTAAATTATAATCAACATCCGCACTTGGAGTTCCATCAATGCGGAAGATATTACCTTCATCGTCAAAGTAATACAATTTATCAAACCACTTGAAATTCAAATTAATCTGCTTCACTTCCTTGCAAATTTCTTCTCCAGAAAAAGGAGAATAGAAATATTTTTTCCCGTCTTTCTTGATTGTTCCATCGGGGAAAAGCAAGTCTTTTTCAGCAAAATAACAGTCTTTCAAGTGGTTGTTCTGCCATACTTCAATATAAGCGAATTCATTGTCGAAATCGTGTCTTTTCGTTTCGTGGATTATGGTTTTTTGGACTATTGTTCTCACTACTTTATTTTACACGATTCTGAAAAAAATTCAACTAAAATCATTGTTTGGGCCAAACCAACTCCCTGCTGTCGTCTTCATACACAGCAAAAACTTTGCCGTTATGAGACTTGGCATTGATAATCGCTTGACTCAAAGCATCTGGTTGATTGGGCAAATTAAGCGAAGTGCTATAAGAACCCCTCCACTTTTCCTTGTCAGACATTACTTCGTATAGGGTGACTTTCATTGTTTTGATTTTTGAGATACCGCAAGCAAAACTTCATGAATTTGTTTGCGTGTTTCGTGATCAAGAATCCGTCCATTGCTATCCGCAGGAGCGGATTGAATGACTTCATCTTCTTCCAGACCAAGGACCAGAGACATACACTTGAGCTTTCTTAAAATTCCAATTTCTTGATATTTCAAGATTGCCCAAAGTGTATCAATCTCTACCTCGTCAGCATCGGCAATTGTTTCAAGTAACGTTTTCATTCGCTCAACGTCATTTCAACAACAGGCTTATCAACGGCAGGAGTTTCAGCGGGAGCATCAGCAACCACTGTTGGAACAGCGCCATTTTGTTTTGCCAGCCAAACTCGCCCTACAGGAACAACTGTATTAGGAGAAAATTTGGAGGCCAATTCTTCAACTGTCATGTTTATGAAACTAACGGCACCAGTTGGGCGTCCGCGAGTTTTTGTATTTGTAGTATTCATGTTTTTATGATACGGGTTTTAATAGAAATGTCAAGATTAATTTTTCAGAATATTTAAGGCACTTTCGGGCCATTTTGTATCACTGTTCCAATTGTCCGAATCCTTTTGATAAATCCAACACGCGATAACCTCTCCATCAATTTCAATCTCTGGAGTAGCCCAAGTAGAGGATAAGAAGGTATAATCATCCAAACATGGTTGTCCATCTTTGTAAATATCCCCTCCAGTCCATTCCCAATCGCTACGCAATCCCGCAGAAGCTTTTTGAGGATTACGTTCTTTGATTAGTTTCGCCGCAGTATTCCAATCAAATACCATCAGGGGCTTATTTCTGTTCGCTTCCCCCATTGCGAATGCTTGCATACTGTCCATTTTTTTTTTTTTTTTAGTCTATATACACTCTCAAATCTCCCAAATTGAAAGATTTGTTTTGGATGTTTTCCAAAAATTGTTTGCAGGCGCGATTGATATTGTATCCTTTGTTCGAATATTTCACCAAACGTTTCATTGTCGCTACAGGAAAAGAAACATCATGAATGGACAAATATTTTGTCTTTACGTCTCGCGCAAATTGTAAGGGAATATAAATAAATTCCCCATCAAAAGCACATCGTCCTGCATTAATGTCAAATTGATTAATTACTTCGTCTGGAGTCCCAGCCGTTTCAAGAATTAATTGAACCTTCATTTCCCCCTTTTTATAAGTGAATAGTTTGCCTTCGGGGCATTCAAAAATAAGATCAAAATTTTCTTTTTCAAGAATCTCCCTGACTTCAATTACTCTAGCGGGAAGAACAGGCTGAAAAACATCCTGATCGACAGGTTGATACATTAATTGCCCATTAAAAAACAAATCAAAATCACAGACTTCTTCATCATTAATCAGGGTCCTTAAAGAACCTCCCGCGAGAAAACAACCATTACCCAATACCCCCAAAACCCACAACGGAGCGATTTTTGAGAATCTTGACTTGCGGATATGTGTCGCAGGAATTTTAAAAATTTTAGACATTTTGACAGTATTTGTTTCTGTTTCCCATCAATTTTTTGTTGTGTAACCTTTTATATGAAAAAGTGTTCGTGTTGTCAAGAAGAAAAAAATATTGAAGAATTTTATAAACAAAAAACTTCAAAAGATGGTTTGATGAGTATTTGTAAAAAATGTAGCCGAATTAAATCGAAAAAATATCATCAAGAAAACAAAGAATTAATTCGTAAAAACAAAAAAGAATATCGACAAAAGAAAATTGACGAAATTAAAACAAAAGATAAAATCCGCCATCAATTAAAACGAGAAGTAAAAATTGAAAAATATTTTCAAAATAGGGAGGAAATTTTAATTAAAAAACGGGCGAATTATCATTCTGCGAAAGAACATCATAGAGAACTCGCTAGAAAAAGATACCACAGAAGAAAATTAAACAATCCACAAGGAATAATTAAAACAAGGAAGGATTTTTATTTGAGACATAAAGACGAACCAGAATATAAACTTATGAAATCAATTCGTTGGGGATTAGCAAGAATATCTAAAAATTTAAAAAAGAATAAAAAACTTCGGTCTATAGAATATTTAGGATGTTCTCTTGAAGAATTCAAGGAATATATAGAAAAACTTTGGGAAGAAGGAATGTCTTGGGAAAATTATGGATTATACGGTTGGCATATTGACCATATAATTCCTTTAGATTGGTTTTTAAAAAATGATCAAAACCCTTGGAAAGCAAATCATTATACAAATTTGCAACCTATGTGGGCGAAAGAAAATTTATCCAAAGGTAATAAATTTGATTAAGTTTGGCAATATTTGTGATAGAAACGAACACCATCGGCACTTAATTTTCTTTTTCCATCGACTTGAAGCAAGCCTTTTTTGAACAAAATTTTCTCATAATCCTTTTGAATTACCGAGCGTTCAAATCCAGAAATACTGGAAAGAGCATTTAGGCTTGATTCTCCACGTTTTCCAAGAATTTTAACCAAAATAAGTTCTGCCGCAGAAAGACCAAAAGGATTAATTCCCATTGTTTTACAAAAATCGTTCCATGTGGACAAATTAATTTTCTGTTTTTTAATCGCGGAAACGTAGGTTTTTAAATCTTCGGCTTTCACAACAGCATCTCGGGGGTTGCCTCTGAATGTGGAAATGATTGCTTCGCGGGCGTTTGGTTCAATTTCAACCTTGAATTCCAAATTCTTTTCGAAAATCTCAAATAATTCTTCTGGTTTATAGTCTTCAAGAACGATATTTCTCAAACGATCACGAAGAGGTTCGCAAAGTTTTTGTTGATCGGTTGTGGAACCCCCAAAACTAATTTTTGTAAAATCAAATTGGTAATCCAAACCTCCATGAGAAATTGTTCGGATGGGCGATTTCTCTACATTAAAAATGGACAGAAATAATTGTTGAAGATCTTTTGGCGTATTATGAAATTCGTCTGCGAACAAAAAACATTCATTGCTTACCCACACAGGATAAACTTGTTCAAAAAAAGCATCTGCATTTTTTATGCTCGCCATATTTACTTCCAATATCGCTGGTTTTTTCCCGTCAGGCTTTACTAAAGCCGCTCGAAAAGTTTTCGCCAGATGCGTCTTTCCTTGACCCTTGCCTCCTAAAAAATTTAAAAAGGGCAAGCGTGAAGTTTGTCGAAACGAATCAATATAAAGCGAAAGAGTCTGTTTAGGGGCATTCTGTCCAATAATATCGTCAAAGGCAGGATTCGTTGTCATTGAATCGAGATTACCCCCTTTTTAATCTAAGTCAAGATCTTTTTCATCAAATTTCGCTCCTTTTCGAATATTTTCTGCCCACCATAAAGGTTGAAGGTTTGTGTAATGGAAACATTTTTTTTGTTCTTCTAAATCTAAAAGATTAAAAGCTGCGCACGGCTTGATATGGTCAATATGCCAACCGAATTTGCCATAATTTTCCCATGTCATACCTTCCTGAAAAAGAGATTCTAAATAAATTTTTAATTCTTCAAGAGAACATCCTAATAGTTCAAGTGTTGACTGAGATTTGTATTCCTTAATAATGGTGTTATATAATCGGCATCTTAAACTATTTATTATACGATATAGAGAATCTTCTTTTCTTTTTCTAGCGCGGTAAGCGTGCTTTGTCAACAAAAATTTTTCAGGATTTTTTTCTTTCCATTTTTTATTATAAATACGCCTTTCTTCTCTTCGTTTAATTCTTTGTAGTCGATGATAGTCGGGATTCTTTGCCAACCAATTTTCAGTCATTTCTTTACAACAAGATTTGCAAGAATTTTTGTTTTTAGAAAAATCTGCTAAATTTAAAATTTTTTCACATCGAGAACATTTTTTTAATCCTTGTTCTTTTAATTCTTGAATTATTTTGCGCGACAGAGGGCTTTTTCGTGATTTTTTCTCGCTCATGTTTATTTTTACACCGAAAAGAAGGATTTACCTTCTCGGAGAGGGAAAATCTTTAATTTTGCTGTTGACATTGGGGGGAAATCGGGTATTTTGAGGGCATGAACGATTGGTCCTACTTTCCGAACGATGACGGTTTATACAAAGATATTTTTAGAAATTATAAGCCTCTCAAACTTAAAATTTTTGAAGGAGATTTTGGCAAAAATCAGCGCCAACGTCGAAAAAATGCCCGTCGTCGTTTCGCGGCAGGCTGCAAGAAGGTTTTTGCATGAAACTTTGTATTCCATACTCTAAATCTGTCGTTCACTTTCCTTTAGATAAGGATTTGCCACTTGATGAACAAGTTTGCCATTACGATTTCCAAGCAGAAGTCGAGGCTATTTACCCCAAAAAAAACAAAGTAGTTTTATCGTTCAAAAACGAAATGAACAAGAAAGAAAAAATAGAAATCTCTTTTGATCAATTTTCTAAATACTTCAATATAGAAAAAAAAGAATATGTGTGACTTCATTTTAAAAAGAAACATTCCCCAATCCAAAATTCCCAAGCTTGTTTACAAACGTGTTCAAAAAGTGGGGCCAAACAATTATATTTCTCCAGTTATGGGGGAACCTATCCCGTTTGATAGATGGGTAAAAGCCCCTGATCTTAAAAAGAAATTTAATAGAAAATCTTTTGGATGGCAAAGTCTGGTAAAATTTATAAAGCGGAAATACCCCAAAAAAGGATGGGCTAATTCTTCGGCCTACACTTCAAAACATGTAGGAAAATGGGGAGTTTTTAAATATAAAAAGGATGCTATTGCTGCGGACTTGACTAGTAATTTTGAAAATCCAAAAACATTCAAGATATTTCCTACTGTAATTGTAAAATGCGAAATTAAAGGTTCTGTTGATGAAGGGAGTTATAATGGATTCCCAACATACTTAGCTTCACATCTGAAAATCGTAGCCGAAGTCGGCAAAGCATCATGAAACAGACTTTCGCAGAGTGGGCTTTTGAGCGAATTAACAAAGGATATTCACTTTATTCCATCAAAGGCCCTCCTCCATATCCAATGTTTGACTCAGATGGATTTCCCGTCAAGAAAATCAATTTAAAATGGGTTTGCAAAGAAACTCAGGAAGAATTTTTAATGGAATATCCAAAAAGTCTTGACGAACCCGAGATAAAAGCTTAGAAGTATGCATGTCAATTAATGAAGCTATCGACTTGCTGAGACGAAAGGGAATCAGAGTTTTCCGCATTAATAGAACTCAATTTAAAGTCCGTGATATGAGCGGAGAATATTGGGAAAATTATTATGGAAGTTATTTTTTTCGCAAAACGCGAGAGTTTTGGGCAGGTAGAGATATTATCAAACTCGCTCAATCTTATACCGATAGCACTCAACAAACATGCTTGCATAGAAACGTCAAACAATCTTCAAGATCAAAAAATCGTCCTGCGACTCGCGATGCGATTCGAACAGGAGAATTCGACAAAATTCCAGACAAAAATCGTCCTGTAAAGCGGGGGAACCCGTGGGATTGGGACTAAAAAATAAACAATATGCCATATCATCCAGACTTTAAAAACTCTCACGGGGAGGGAATTGACCTTCATGTTCTTGTTTTTACCCGCCCGAATCTTCGTAGCGACGAATATCAAGTTTACATGGGTAAATCTATTATCGAAAACCTTTTCGATAAAGTGCAAGTAGATGAGAAGACAAAGGAAATTTTCTTGCAATATCCTGAGCGTTGGTGCAATATTCTGGAACAAAGAAAAATTCTCCATAGAATCACCCTTCTTTATCCGAATATTCAAAAAGTAACAATTGTAACTCACTCCGTTTACATTATTCAATGCACTCATCATGAACAAATTGGAATTTGCGATCAGGATTTGCAAAAAGAATATTTTGAAATGATGGATAAGGATGATACATTGGAGACAAGATACTGTCCTCCATTTAAAGAAAACGCAGGGCTACAAATTTTTACAGCATGAAACACGTTATTAATCTACCCCGAGTAGCCGTAAGGAATTGGGCTATTGATGCCCCAAAAAATACAATTTGGATTTCTATTTCAGAACCAGATTCATTAAATTCCGTAGTATCTAATGAAGAATTGGATAAATTACCAAAATTATCTTTGAGTTTTTGGGATTTGACAAGTCCAGCAGAACATAACGGGGAAATGCTTTATCCTCCAAGCGATTCCGTTGCTAAA
Organism: uncultured Candidatus Saccharibacteria bacterium; assembly: GCA_964507955.1. Taxonomy (GTDB): domain Bacteria; phylum Patescibacteriota; class Minisyncoccia; order Phycocordibacterales; family JAACPR01; genus JAULZV01. The sequence goes on from CAZDRR010000001.1 coordinate 119,796, forward strand.
ACAATAGTGGACTTCATTCTTTCTCATCCTGATCAAAATATTTTAGTTAATTGCGCTGCGGGAGTTTCGCGTAGTGGGGCTGTAGCTCAATTCTGCGAAGACTTTTTGGGGTATCATTGGCTCGCACAAGGAAAACAGTGTGCTATGCCAAATCATGTCCTTTACGGGCTAATGCGCGATTACTACAAGTCAACCGAAAGAATTGAAAAGCACAGTAAAACCGTGAAGTCGGCTTATGAGATTGCTTTGGATAAAATTCAAGAGAAGTCTTGACATAGGGGATTTTTAAATCATAATGCGCTCATGCAAATTGACCCCACAAAGATCACGAACTTTAACCGCACAGATTCGGAGCTTCAAGCTTTTTGGATTTTTGGATGCATTGTTGCTGGCAAAAATTCCGATTATGCCGCCAAGGTTCTTGCTCGATTATTGAATCGTTGCGACACCACACCGTTTGAATATTTTCGTGATCTTGGAGAAGCAGGTATTCGTAATGCTTTGGTGGCCGCACGTTCTGGCAATTATACCAGAATCACTCGTTTTATTGTAGAATCGCTGGATTTGGATTTGCGAACAGCGTCCAAGGATCAATTGATGAAGGTTTTTGGTGTTGGCCCCAAGACTGTGAGAATGTTTCTTCTCCATACTCGTCCGAATGTTGAGTGTGCGGTTCTGGATACTCATATTCTTAAATATCTGGCAGAAAAGAAACAATGCGTTCCTTCTCAAACTCCCTCTAGTTTAAAGCAATACGATGAACTGGAAAAGGACTTTCTATATTATGCGAAAGTAGATTTCCCTTTTATGTCCATCGCTGATATTGATTTGATGCTTTGGATGAAATATAGTGGGCGTTTGGATAATGATATTGTCGAGCCTGAGCTTCCTGCCTCTTCTGCTTTAACATTGGAGGATGTATCGAACAGCATATCAAGATATTGTAGAAAAATTATTGAATTTGGAAAGACAACTTGACGAATAAAATGAACGATCCACTTTTAGAGCTTGAAGAAAAAACCGTTTTTAAATTTTTCGGAGAAACAAAATTAACTTGCCGACATGAAGATTACTCTCATTATGTCTCGGATGATTATTCAATTTCTGCCAACCAATTCGCAGATCAAATTCTTTTTTCTGTAGATTTGAATTCCTGCTTTAATAAGGACAGTCAATGTCCGATTCACTTTGTCGTTTCCCTATATGAACCTATGAGCAGAAGAAAGGAAAAGCGCATTTTCGAAGCTTTGAATTTTTTGAAGAGGAATGAAAAAAAGGCTGGACATTTCTTGGGGGAAATGCAAGGATTTGACGATCTGAGCGGCAGTGTAAGAACCGCTTTCTACAAACAACAATAAAACAAATGAGAACACGAAAGACATACTTGAGAAATCCGTTTACCAACAAACCGTTTGGTGTTGCGGTCTTGATTAACAACAATGGAGATTATCGTTTTGGTTACTCTCTCTGTAACCCGAATGACCAATTCGACAAAAAGAGGGGAACAAAAATTGCTTTGGGCAGGGCAAACTGCACGAAGTTTGGCGAGGATCAGGTGATTCTTCCAGTCGTTCCTCTGCGCCGTATGGTGATTGTCGATACATTCAGGCAATTGGTTCATGACGAAGATGCTTATTGCCAACGTCAAGCTCAAGCGGGAGTTCCCGCGTAAAGCCCCAAACATTCTGGTGCGGGGAAACCCGCGCCAGAATACGCTGTTATGAACTGGATTAAATCACACAAATATCTTATCAGTTTTTGGATAGGTTATCTATTCATTCTTTTTGGATTTTTTCTTGCTGTGCCTAGTTGGGAATTTTTGAAATATCCACCGACATATATTCTAATAGGCATAGCAATTATTTTTACGACTTTTGCGATTTGGTTTGATAAGCCTATGGATAGAGGCATAGATAGAATGGATAATCACGATGATTACTATTAAAGGAAATATTTTTGACGGCACTTGGGATGTATTCATGCATTGCTGCAATACGGAATGCACTTGGGGAGCGGGTATTGTAGTCCCACTCAAAAAGCTTTATCCACAAGCCTACAAAGCGGACAAAACAACAGAATCAATGGGCGAAGACAAATTAGCCCTTTATTCTTATGCCGACGTAAATAACCAAAGAATTTATAATCTTTATGCCCAAGTTGGCATTGGGAACGACGGTCAACCTTTGAATAGAAATCTACAGTATGATTATCTTTATGATTCTATGTTTAGGGCATTGTTTCATCTCTCGCAGACCAAAAATTTGCCAAAAGATCGAAAACTTGTGGTTGCGACTCCGCTCATTGGTGGAGGACTGGCGGGCGGATCACGGGAAATCATCATTGCCATTATGAATGACGTTTTCAAGCATTATCCACAATTCGAACATCATCTATACGAACTATGAAATTCAAACTTTTAGAAGATTATCTTAGTCTCGCAGAAGGGACTATCGTTTACGAATACAATGGTCCGACTTACGGAATGATTGAAGACGATAGTTGCATTTTGCAAGAGGAATGCGTTGCAGTAACGGAAAAAAAAGGAAAGACTCCCTTTGTTATTATCCCTCTTTCCAAGCTTGAATTTTTAGAAAATTCTTGACTCTTAGTGGGAAATTGCTATGGTTCCTACATGAATGAACGCTTTGAAGAAACTCCAACATCCGTAATTTTCAAACGAACGAACAAAATTTTCCATAGAAGTTTCATCCGCACTTATCAAATGAGGACAATTCCTGAAATCCGTCGCAAAGCGTCGAAATTTTGGGGTAATGCCCAACAAGACGAAATTATCCACTATTTGAAAGAAAAAGGTCTGACAATTCAAAATTAATAAATATGAACAAAGAAGAACTAATGACTAAAGTTGTTGAATGGACTGGCGAAACCGCCGAAAAGATTGGTGATTTTGCCGCAAAGGAAATCCCCCCATTCATTCATGAATATCTCCAGTGGAAGTTTTGGGAAAATGCTATTGGGGTTGGGTTTTACTTGATTCTTATTCCCATTTTTATTGCTGCGGTCATTGGACTTTACAAAGCAATTCAAACAATGTGGAAGAAAAAAAAGGAAAATCCATATAGCGATTGGGAAGTTCCTGCAACGTTATTGACTATTTTTGGGGGTATAGGTGCTATAGGACTGTTTATTATTGGGATTAGCAACTTCCCAACTGATAAAATTCTTGACTGTGTTCAAATCAAACTTGCACCGAAAGTCTATTTGATTCAACAAGCTTCTGAAATCATTAAAGAAAACAAGTAATTATGACATGGTATGAAAAGAACCAAACATCCAGAAGATTTAGGGAAGTCGTGGGACCACTTATCGGTAAACATTCAAGATATTTTTTCCAATAACGAAGGATCAGAAAAAGAACTATTCACAAAAATATCATGATTGACTTAAATAAAAAATACAAAACAAGAGATGGGCTCAAGGTTGAATTGCTTGGGTTCTCAAAGGATGAGGTTTATCCCTTGATGGGTTCTATTGAAATAGATGGAAAGTGGTATAATAAAACATGGACTAAGGAAGGTAAAATATTTATTGGGGAGAATTTTGCTACTGATCTTGTCGAAATCCCAAAGGATAAAAGAGTTGAATTAGACGGAACCAACAAAGCTTTTATTTATCAAGATGGAAGTATGAATATTAGCGAAGGAGAGCTTATTGTTGCTTCTATTTCTCGCGATTCTATGAAGAGGTTGATGCAAGCTTACAAGGAAATGATGGAATGAAAGTTAAATGTATTTCAAAAAATTATTCGCTTATTAAGCATGGTGAAGTTTTTGAAGTAAAATTTGAAGGGGAAGATTATTACGATATTATCTCCCCATATGGCACATTAGTGTATAAAAAAGTTAATTTTGAAATTGTTATGACTCCAAAAGAAAAACTGCAAGAAGCGCAAAATACTTTAGAGAACCTTCGACAAGAATGCGAAAAGCTATCCAAGGAAATCTCTGTTTTAAAACAAGAAATTAAAGATTCCGCCAGTCCTGAAATGGGGGATCGTTATGTCAAAACTGGTGGTTGCGAATATATCGTTGCTCGATTAGATTCAGATTTGTATGCGCTCATCAATCTTCAAGATGGAAATCGTTGGTCAAATCCAACAAGTAATATTTTGGATATTTTTGCAGGATCAGAGAAGCAATTTAAAAAGAAAATTTGATTTATGGACAAACTATCAAAGTTAGGCAAACTCCAGCATAAATTCTACAATAGTGGAATGCTGGGGAATCCTATAATTTCAGATAAAGAATTAAATTCTCTGTCCCAACAGTTGGGCGAACTTTCTTTGTATTTTAAAGACAGGCACGATTCAACCATCGCGTCTGTCTTACGCATCGAACAAGAATCCGTAGAGCGAATGATTACCGCTAGAGAAACAGCAAAGGTAATGCAATTTTGAGAGAATAGGATAATTTGATAATAAATTATCATTCTTTTCATTTCTTTGTTTGGGACTAATTAATAATAGGTTGTTTTAAAATATAACCCACCCCGCGCAACCCTCTCGACAAACTTTAGAAAACTGTTTCAAATAAGGTCTTTACAGGCGAAAACATAGAGGTAAAATAACTATACGATTAGTATGGTTAAATTGCCTCAAACGCTTACGGCAGTAGGCGAAAACCTCCACCTACACAACCCATGGACCAGACAAATAACGAAGTAATAACAGGAATACTGATAATGATAAGCATATTGGATTGGTTGGTAAGGAGTAGGGGATAGGGGAGGAATGATGGTTCTGCCCGCCCCTCTAAATAATAAATAATTATCACCAAAAAGATGATTTTTCGAGGCCAAAAAGATGATTTTACCAAAACCCCCTACTCCCACAATGATTCCAGCGCACCCAATCTAACAGCAAAATCCAACTCTAACAGAAAAATTTTGTTAGAAGGGTGAAATTGGGACTGTTGAAATTGCTTAAAATCGCTTCAATTTGATTAAAAAAGGGCGCAAATAATGATAATTAGCCCCAAAAGTTCTTTCAATTTTTGCGTAATAAACAAAACGACGAAAAGCGAGGAATAAATCGCTCGCTAAAAAAGGAATTTGTAGTTGTTTTTTGCTACTTTGGGAGGTAAAAAGAGGATTTCAGCCTTTCAGTTAGTGTTATCCAACCAGAATCAGCGATGTTTTGCGGTTTTCCTTAATCCCCGTTTTTAAGACTTAATCGTAATAAAAACATTCTAAAGCTCCGAAAATTTTTGTTTGTTTTAGAATGGATTTCTGGTAATCCGTATGCCGTAAGTTGCCCCACACATTCAACGTTTATCTAAAACAGCAAAGAATAATCTTCACTCAGGGTATATTACACACAGCCCCAAAAACAGTCCAAAAAAATCTTGACTTCCGCGCCAAATAATATAGATTACCCGTATGGAAACAAATAATGAAACCCCTTCCAAACCCAAGGAAGAAACAATCGCCTCTCGTTCTCTTAGCCCCGAAGAAGCACTCAAGGTTTTGGAGGTATTGAAAAAGAAAGTCTCCGCTCCTGCTCCTCCCACACGTTCGGAAATCATTACTTCTATTTTGAATGATTTTATTGGATATGGTATTACCGTGTTGTTGTTGACAATGTGTTGGGATTATGGTCTTGCAAGGGTGTTCCCAGCAGTGCCAAATATTACAGTCATTCAAATGGCTATGGTTTGGTATTTGTGGAGTGGATTTGCATCCAAGTTAAAAAAATCTTGACACGGCCCCGAAAACCCATTAATATTTCCCCGACATGAAACCTCTACTTTTTGCCAAATCACTAATTAATAACCAATTGGAAACCCTGTCCAACGCAGAAGGAAATATTGTTTTTATTCTTTCTCGGGGCAATCAAAGCGGGTCCAACCGAAGGAATGATAATGCTCCATGGCGTTTGTTTGCCAAGGATCAAAAGTATCTTCATACAGAAACTTTCAGAGCAGTATTGTATTCTTTTGTTGAAACTGAATTCGGATATAAGGTGAAGGATGATTTGAAATATCCTTCTTTGGAAGATCTGTAAAACGAATCTAAATAAACACAAATAAACAAATGATCACTAAAGCCACACTTAAAGCCCACAAGACTCCAGATAATAACAGTATTATTTATGTGCAGGTCCCTTGGAATAAGACAAGCCTTGCTTCTGTTTACAATGCCGTTGATGATGCGTTGGAGGAAAGTCTTCGGGGCCAATTGCCTATTGTGGATTACTCACCTTCTTCTTATGACTCCAATAGCCACGAAATTGAATTGATGGTTATCTTGGATGTGGAAGATGTTGATTTCGAGGAAGAATAAGTGTAATATTTTCAAATAAGGGGGTGTATCTCAACGGTCTTCTAAGCCGTGATAGAGTAATGGAATCAAATGCAGGTTCGAATCCTGTCTCCCCCACCAAAAATGGCTTCTTGGCGGAATTGGCAGACGCTACTGGTTTAAGCCCAGTTGCCCTCGGGTGTGAGAGTTCGAATCTCTCAGGAGCCACCATTTTTTAAACTACTTTTACGCCTTCTCCATGTAGGAGTAAGACCATGGCAATTACAACAAAGAAGTTTTAAATTGTCTAAATTATTATTTGTCCTATCACCATCAATGTGTTCTATTTCTAATGGAATAGGTTCATTTTGCCAGTCTCCTAATCCACAATTTTCACAATAATGCCCTCTTAATTTAATAAGATGTGGTTTCAAGTTATTTCCTCTTGTATATTGACTCCAATCTTTTAATTGTTGATTTTTACTCCAGCCACATCCTGCCCAATGGTCACAAGATAAATTTAGCCTTTGCAAATTTTTTTTCATATTAGCGAAATTTCCACCAGCTTGTTTTAAACCGAGTTCGCGTAATAAAGCCCCCATAGAAGAAACTTCTTTTGATTTGTCGATAATATCTTGATCTGTATAGTTTCTATATTGTCCCATATCAATGTTTACATTAGAATAGGCAGAGTGGGAATTAATGTTCCTATGCCATTACCATTTTTTTCTTGACCCCGATAATAAAAAACCATAGTCTTTGCGCATGAACTCTTACCGTTTTGAAGGAAAATATCTTCGGGACTTTACATCAGATGATGAGGCTTTTGAATATGCCCTTGGTTTTTATGATGACCGTCCCGCAACCATCGAAAAGAGAATCTGTGGTTTGTGGTGCAGACATTCTGATCCAGCTTACCAGCCCCAACATTACGAAGGAAATAAGAATGGTGGATGGATGAATGATTGGGAGCAAATAATAGAATAATATGAGTATTTTTGTTTTTGTGGCAATTGTTTTTGTTGTGGTGTCGTTTGCTATAATGTTATGGGATGTTGATTTAGGCCATATAGCCGCAGGCATTTTAGCGTGTCTTATTGGTTTCGTTCTTATTTGTAGCATTGCTCCTGTTGGCAAAAGTAGTTTTGAAGATGCCGAAGGAAATGTAATTGTTAATAATGATGATATTCTTGTGTTATCCCGATTCCCCGTCCAAACCACAAAGAACTTTAAAGCCCTGACAAATAAAGTATGGGTGAAAAAGCAAATGGGGCATAATGTCTTTGGGGCCGAAGTCTATACAGGCTACTCAATCTTTTTCAAGGAATTAACCGATGAGGAAAAGCTGCGGGAAAATATTGATTCTAAAAAATGACGAACTTCGTCAAAGTTCTTCCAAATAAAGCGAAATAAACTGTTAGCGACTATTTTACCCTCGTAACTCGTTGATTATCAATGGGTTATGGGGGTGGTTTTTTGTATTTGTGGGGTTATATCCTCTATGCTTAATCGCATAGGGGATTTTTTGTGGGTATGTAAGTTGTTGATTATGAGGGGGTTACGAGCGAGCGACCCCTTCGGGGTCGCGTTTCCGCAACCCCTTGGTTTTCAATGACTTACAGCGTTACTTGAATGAATCGACGGGAACCATCGCTTCCTCAAATGGTCCGTTTTCCAGATAGTGATTTGATTCACAAATGTTTATAGCATCATCTAGTTCATATTCACCAGCCTCGGAACGGTTAGAAGTGTAACCCGCCCATGCCGCTTTCCACCATGCATTATGTTCAGTTGACCAGATATAGAATTTCATTTTTTTAGATTGTAAAGATATATCAAAACTCCGATTAGAATACAAGCGGCAACAATTATTTCCATTATTGCACCCCCTCGACTACAAAGCCCGAATGGTCCTTGCGGGCTTTACCCTTTTGAACCAATCCCACAACAACACCCTTGTCATCCAGAAACCGCAAGTCACTTTCATCGCCATTCACAACGGGAAAGCCTTGCCATGTTTCAGGCAACTTGCCACGGAAAACAACCGCAACATTTCCTTGACTTTTAAGAAAGGGGATACAAAGGTCTCCATTTTCTTCACTACGGGAAAAGGTCAAATGATAATTGGAAGGGAATTTGCCATCCAAAAAATCACTCATCCGATCAGGGTTTTTGGTATAATCGTAAAACTGGACGTTAGGGAAACGATTGACAATTGAAATCCCATCATGCCCGATATTTTCCCAAGGCAAGTCGCTGGTAAGATTCAAACGAAAACAAGGGGTGAGATTGGCTTTTTCAGCTTTTCGGATAGCGGCCAAAATTTCCTTTTCCAACTCTTGCGCAAATGCGTTTTTGTTTTCAAAAAACTTACGTGTTTTGGCGATACGGGCATTCTGGACTCGCGAGTAAGCACCGCGCCCAGCCGTATTCAAACAAGCTGCCGCGCATCCCTGACTGGCAAATTGGCAAACGTTATAGCCCGACAAATCAAACGGAGCAAGGTGTAAACCTGCGGTGAGGAAACCCATTTTTTCCCCTTTTTGAATTTTGGTATTGGAGTAGGTGAGCAAAGACATGCGGGTAGAATAGCTTGGATTTAAAATTTGTCAAACACTTTGTCTATTTATTTGCGGAGTTGCATCCTCCACTTTAATCCAGAAAGAATCGTTAATTTTTAAATGTTGTTTTAAAAATTCATTTTCCTGACTGCAAATTTCAAATTTTTCTTTTAAATGTGGGAAAAAGACTGAATGCTTCGCGTTAAAGATTCCTTTAATCCATCCTTTCTTTTTAGGATTTCTGGTAGAAAAGGAAACATTGATTTGCAGAGGAAAATAATCTATGGGTTTTATTCCAAGAGCGAGGCCGACAAACTTAAAGCAAAGTCCGAAAGGTCCGTTTAAATAAAAACTATACGCTTTTTTCAATGTCTTAGTGGTTTTCATGCGGAGAATGTATCACTTATTTTAATTTGTGGCAAGAGAAAAATTTGAGCTGTAAGTCTCTTATTATCAATGACTTACGAAAACCAGACCCCGAAGGGGTCGCGTAAACGCAACCCATTCATTATCAACGACTTACAACAGAAAACCCGCTCCCCTTGCGGGAAGCGGGCTGTCCTCAGTTAGAACGGTTATTCTCCCGTTCCATCCACAACGATTGGCTCAAACTCCTCATCATCAGTTTCAGCCGTTAGATTTGCGCCTTCGGGTGCGGCGTTATCCTCGCAACCTGCCGTGGCAATCTCTTGCACTTCCAACACGGGGCGATGACCAGACATGCGATCAAAGATACTTTGGATAGTCATCGTGCGGAAGGGAAGCTTGTTGAGGTCTCCACCTTTGAGGTTTTCCGTCAAAGCGTTGTAAAGAGTCCACAAGGTTCCACCCTTGAATTCTTCATGACGCGGATTGCGGAATTCCGTCACGGCGTTGTAAATCTCGCGAGCGGGGAATGCCTTGACATCCACAAGCTTGACAATCAGGTTTTCCGCCTGTTCGTTTGTCAGGTTGACATTTTTGTAAGCTTCGATACGCTTACCCATGTCATTCCAATGGGAAACCACGCGCCCGATAGCTTCGGCAATGATGCGCGGCAGATCGTCCATGATGTTGACGGTATGGCGGCGGGCAAGCTTCACATCAGAAGCAAAGCACAGATTTTCGCACACAGTCATTTGATTGCCAATACACAGCGCGGCAGCAAAGGACTTGTCATGAGCATTGCGCAAGCCAAGCACAACACGGCGATCCGTTCCGTCGATATCAGGACCGCTCAGGGCAAATCCACCAAAGTAACGTTGACCATCGCGAGCGAGGGCGTGTTCTTCGGCAGTAATGGTCAAACCTGCGGCAGCGATAGCGGCAGTGACGAGTTCAACAAGTTTCAGGTGAGGAATCGGCATGAAGCTTTCCGTAGCGTCGGGAGTGGGGACGTTGGCAAGTTGTTCACGGGATACCTTGTTTTTGGCGATAATTAGCATTTTGTTTAGGGGTTATGTTGCCATCAGCGGCAACGAAAAGAACTTATCATATTACGCGGATTTGTCCACACTTTTTTTATTGTTTTTCGTCGGTTGTAAGTTGTTGATTTTAAATGACTTATGAAAACCAGACCCCTTCGGGGTCGCGATTACGTAACCCCTTGAGAATGAATAAGTTATAACTTCCAAAAGCTAAAATTCCTAGTCGCAACAATATCATTCAAAAGAACCGCAGTGCAAAGATCTTTCCTTCCCTCGCGGGCGTAGAGTTTATACAACATTTTGTCTTTTGAGTCAACTCTTTTTCGATTAAGTTTCGAATCGACTAATTGAATTAAAGTAGTGCGAGGGACAAGATAAAACCCATTGGACCATTCAAAAGCAATGATGTTCGCCTTGCCATAAAGCCACCCGTCTTTGCCAGTAATCCCCAACAATTCCAAAAGCACAAAATCAAAGGTCTTTTCTCCTTTTTCATCAAGAATAGGGAAAGCTTTTTTACTCTTGACCTCAACAGTTAGATTACAGCCAGAGTCTTTTGTGATGCGGAAATCCCAATGTTCAAAACGTTCTTGTTGCGGAGTGGCGGGGGTAATGTTATATCCATTAAGCAAGGCTAATTGCTCAAATGAACGTTCGGCATTTTCTCCTTTACTTAATGCAAAGTCAGAAGTTTTTTGATTAGGTGTGGCCATTATGCGGGAGTCTTTCTACGTGCGGGGATTCCTAAAGTGCGGCACCATTTACGCCAGTTTTTGCCGTGTGCCATCTCGTATTTATTGACAATATACGTGCCACGTTCACGATAGTCAAGCAAATGAGCGAGTTCATGTAAAAAAATTTCTTTGAATAGCCCGAAAGAACGCAAGACATGGTAATTCAATTCGATTCTCCAATCGTCAGCATAAGCCAAACCATTTACTTTCTTTGATTCAATCCAAGACACGCGCACATGAGACATGCCCCATTGTTTCAGGGTAAGGCGAATGTATTGTTCGACCTCTTGTGTGGTGAGCATGGAGAAAAGATAACGGATTAAGGGAATTTGTCAATTAAAAATTATCGCGAAGTTCTTCCAAGTTCTTCTAAATAAGGCGAAATAAACCTTTGACTACCATAAACCACTTTCCCAAAAAAACGTCGCTGTAAGTCATTGGTTTTCAACGACTTACGAAAGAGGGACCCCGAAGGGGTCGCGTTTCCGCAACCCCTTGATTTTCAATCAGTTATGGGAATTACCTTGTCCTCGGTGTCATCTTTCCCGAAAGTTTCTTCCCATTCCTCGGGGGTGATGCCCGAAAGAATAAACTCCCGATCATCAGCCGAAAGATTCGGCATGGCGTCTTGAATCAGAGTCCCGCTTTTCCAAGCAATCAATTGCTCATTAGTAACGGGGATTTCGCGGGTGTTGAGTTTACCGCTGAATGGGGATTGGCGCGTTATTTGCATTTTCGTTTTTGGTTAGAGATTTTCGATGAACTTTACAACGTCTTGCGGGAGTTCTTCTTTTTTCCATGCGGTGCCGTATTTGTATCCACAAACGGGGCAGGGTTTGGAAAGCAGACCGTTCGGGTTTTCGGATTCAGGAATCCATGACCACATATTCCAAGAATCCGTTTGTTGACCGTCAAAAAATTTGCCATAAGCATTCAATGGCTTGCTTGGGTCAATGGGTTTTTGATCCCATCCTTCGGCGCGTTGATGTTCGCAACCCGCCCGCATATTGTTCAAATGCCACTTATCCCAAATGTCAAGGAAAGTTTTCACCCATGCGCCCGCAGGATTAAAATCCCCGTTTTCTAACCCTTCGCGGAGAGTCGAATCAATTTGTCCCCCGCAAAAATTCTTGATATCTCCCACAATGGAAAGATTCCCATTTTCAAGAGTCACCGTGCAGATGACAGGAACATTTTGCGCGTTGCGGTGGACATTATAAGTGCCAATGGTGATGGTTTTTTGCATGGGATTATTCTAGTTCTTTTCGGGGTTTGCGGCAAGAGTTTTTTTTGCTTTCTTTCTTTTTGTCTTTGAAAGCGAAAGATGGGGGCGGCATTGGATGGCGTGTTAAATTACGCATTTCCAAACTATTTTGTGCCAACTTTTTTTTCATTTGACCATTGCTTGGAAGAATCGCAAGGCGATGATGGTTGTGGAATTGTGGATGGACTGCATTTGAGGCGGGCCGTGCAATTGCCAGCCGCTTGCCATTGCTTCATTCACTTTCTTTGCGAGGTCATTGGATGACAGGCTTTCAATGATGCGGTATTGTGTCGGGTTCATGGTGAAAAAATACGCTGTTAGATGGAAAACGTCAATACTTTTTTTTTAGGTTGTAAGTTATTGAGTATTAGTGAGTTACGAAAAACGGACCCCGAAGGGGTCGCCCAAGCATAAGTGCTTGAGTTTCAATGAGTTATGGTGGGGCCGTTCACTAATGCCCCATCCCCTGATTCCAAGTGACTCCCCGAATTTCGGGGTTACTCAGGGCTTTGTTTTATTTACTTGACTTTCACGATATATCCATCCTTGACTTCCGCTTGCGCATACCATTTATGAGGTTCGGGATAATGCGGACCCTCAAGAAAGATAGTCCCATTCATAGGTTCGTTGCCGCCAAAAGGACCCGCTTGAAAGTAAGTCAATTTTTTACCAGCGGCAAGGGCTTCTTTCAGGGCTTTCTTGGTTTTAAAGTTAATTGTGGAATACATGGCGAGAAGATTTTGGATTAAAAAAGAGAAAATGTCAACTCAATTTTTGCATACAAGAAACTTTTTGTATTGTTCGACATTCTTAAATTCCTTTTCGAGATGATGTTTATACCATTCAATCGGGAGATTGCGTTGGAAGTAGCCGCGAAGATGGCGATTGATGGGAAGATTGGCTTTGTGATATACGGAAACCCATGCGCATTTCAACCATGTTTGATCAGCGCAATTTTTAATGCTTTTGATTACCTCATCAAGATGTTCATCTTCGATAACATTCAAGACATTGGAACAAAGAACATAAGCGCAAGATCCTTCGTTTAAAGCGTTAAGAGAACTTTGATTCGACTTTTCAGAACGGCAGAACGGATCAAAGGGAAAGTAAGGGACATTCGAATCTTTAAAAGCCTTATCTGTCAACCCTTCTTTTCCAGCCCCAAAATCAAAAACAGGCAATTCAACATTATGAGTCAAATGCCACTTGGAAAGCGCGGACAATTGACCAGTGGATGAGGCGGCGGAAAATCTGTTCATGAGGAGAGTGTGCCATATTCTCGGGGATTGTCAATTTATTTTTTTAGGGCTGTAACTTGTTGATTCTTAATGACTTACAAAAAACGGACCCCGAAGGGGTCGCGTTTTCGCAACCCCTTCATTATCAATGACTTACAGAAAAACCCGCCCCCTTGCGAGGGGCGGGCCTGATAGATTCCGTTAGATTTTCTCGCGGAGTCTCTTTAGGATAGCTTCTGCAATCGGCGCGGCCCCTAGCCCGTGGATGGTATAGGCGAGACCGTCCCAAATGAAACGCGGGATTTCATGCACGGGATTCGTCGCCATGAACGCACCCGCGAAAAGCACGGTAAACGCGGAACCATACTTGCCAATCAGGGGATGCACGCCAAACTTTTCGTGAAGCACAATCCCGATTTGCAAAACGGGATTGGAAATTTTCGCGTGAAGCTCTGGGGAGAGATCATGCGGGGTAATGTGCCGCGCATACTCGCGCAAAACGCGACGGGTAACGTAAGCGGCATTATCGCGAACGATTTCATTTTCAGAATCCAAAAAATCTTGGATCAGCGAAACGTGATGAGGGGGGAGGGCGGCGATGACTTGTTGAACCTCCGAAAAGGGGCGTCCGCTCAATTGTGATGCAATCAGGTCTTGCGCTGTTTTCATGATGGAATCAGGGGTTAAGGATCAGGGTTTTTGCGTGAATGACATGCCGTTAGAACCATTATCAAAAGCGTAAAAAAGCTTGCCGTCAATCTCAAAAGTCAAGAGCATCACGGGCTTGCCGTCAAGACGAGTCGCTTTTTTTTCGATCAATTTCAACGGGGGATTTTCGTCAAAATCCGATTCGATGGGTTTGCAGGATTCAACCGACAACGCCGCAACAATGGCAGCGATCAAAAGGATGATTCGATTTTTCATTGCTTTGATTTTCTTTACGAGTTTCATGGGGCGGGAAAGATAATGGATTTTTGGAATCGGGTCAAGATTCAATGTTCACAATGATTTCATCATGATGCAAGTTAGGGTGACGAGGATCAGCCCCCAAAAACCCAATGCATTGCAAACCTTGATAATTAAAATGCACTTCCCATTCTACCCATTTATGGGAAAGATCATCGGAAATGCGGACGAATTCAAGGTCATGGACCTCGCCAGCGGGCAGGACGTTCGGTGCTGTCATGGTCATAATTTAGCCTAACAGGTTTCTAACAACAAGGACTTTTTTCATCTTTTTTCAAAGGCTCTGTAAGTCATTCATTTTGAATGAGTTATGGAATTCGGACCCCTTCGGGGTCGCGTTTCCGCAACCCCTTGAGTTTTAGTGAGTTATGACAACGCCATTAGGCGTTCCAAAAAACTTCCAAGTCGGCAATGTCCATTTGAACATCACGGCTTTCACCGTCATTCATGTCGCATCCAAGCACAACACCATTGCCAGCAAGTGGAGAAGGGTAGAATTGGGGAGCATAAAAGAAATTTTCAGGTTCTTTAAGCAATCCCTCGTCGTCAACATAAAGGGAATCGCCATTGCGCATGGTTCCCGCTACGGTGAAACAATCGCAGCCAATCGCCTTTTGAATGTCGCGATAGTCTTTGGTGAGTCGGATTTCAGTAATGGTTTTTGTGACGGCGTTGATGAAGTAGGCTTTCATGGGGTTACTTTATTCTTTTTTTTTGGTTTCGTCAAGATTTTTGTGAAGGGAATTGTGACAGGGTTTTTCAAAATATTTTTCATTGCGATTGATTGTTTTTGAGAATCAAATCTTTCACCCGCAACTGTATATCTACGCAAAACCAAGCCATGTTTTTTCCAGAAAGCATAATGTTTCGGATTTGTTCCAAACCATTTCTTTAACAAGGCCAAACTTTTAAAACCATAGCGACAATCCTCGTTATGTGTAAGGTGGCTAAACCCATCTTCATGCGGGGGAGTATGATATTCTCCGCAAAAATTAAAACCCCAAACTTCATCCATCAAATGATACATGAACCATTTTTGCCCTTCGTGTTTCACTCTGCAATTGTAGAGGCCAATTTTTGTTTCCGCGTGTTCAATGCGATACAAGTATTTAGGCATGGGAGAAAGGTAGCATAATGCCCTAAAAACGCAAGAATTTTTATTTGCTCTGTAAGTTCTTGATTTTCAGTCACTTATAAAAAACGGACCCCGAAGGGGTCGAGTTTTCGTAACTCGTTGATTCTTCGCTAGTTACAACAAAAACCCGTCCCCCACTGCGGCGGGACGGGAAACTTTCGTTTTTTCTTTCTATTTCTCGCGAGATTACTTGATATGTGCGACCTCTTGCAAGAGGCGTCCGCGTTCAATGAAAAGAGGAGTTGTATTCTTGCCTTCCGCAATCAGATAGCAGATGGACTCCTCAACGGACTTGACTTGATTCAACAGGGCGGCGATTTGTGCGTATTTCATATGTGTTTTGTTTTTGGGGTGGAGTGGTGATGCTTTGTGAGATTTGCGAGCGGGGCCACCACAACCCCGCCCGCGTTACCACCTCACACCATGAAATCTTGATGAAGGTCTCCGCAAGTAAAGGATTTCACACGCTCATCCTTGGCGCAAATCCAATCTTCCTTGTTGCGGTCAACAAAGGGGACATACCCGAGATGTTGAACGGTGCCTTCGCCACCTTTGATCAAGCGGCTGTAGAAATCCTTGCCATTGGCAATGCGGGTTGTGCCGTCTGCTTTTTGGAAGGTGATGGAGAAGAAACGGCCCTTGGTTTGGGCGATCAGATTTTTGAGGTTTGCTTTCATATTATTGTGGGAACGGGATGACTTTACCAGAAAGACGGTGCGCGTCAAGAATTTTCTGAAATTTTTTCAGGATGTAAGCACCTTCGGAACGATTAACGCGCAATGAAATCGGTTCGTCAAGCGTAGTTGAATGATAAGAAACAATCACATCCGCATTCATACCCTTGCGGGATTCGCCTTTCAAAGTCAAGACGGAAAAATCCTTGCTTTGATAAGCATTAGTGCGGGAAAAGGTGCGGTCAATTGTGGGGATCATAGTGGCGGCTGACAAGGGAAAGTTACCATAGCCCCGAAAACATGCAAGATCTTTTTTCACTTTTTTTTGCCTCTGTAACTTATTGGAATTGAATGACTTATAAAGATTCGACCCCTTCGGGGTCGCGTTTCCGCAACCCCTTGAGTTTCAGCGAGTTATGACTCCCACCCTATCTTCTTTGAGATTTCGGGCGAAAAGCCTCCTAGCTCCGTGAATTTCTTTTGAAAGATTTCGCAGTATGGCGAATTGATATCAAAAAAGGGATGACCAGAAGGGGAGAATCTCCACAAACGACAAGCCTCTTCCCTTGTTAGATTGTCGATTTGTTCCAAAAGAACAGGGTCTAATTGTGTTTCATTCATCTTGATTATTTCCACCAGTGAATCCTTGCTTCCCGTTGAAATCCAAAGCGGTTGTAAGGGACAACCATAGTGAAGCTTCGACCATGTGCAACATCTCCAAGCAAAAACCCGTAAGGATTAGAGATACTGCGCGGAATGCTTGAAGCGTTAGTAATTGTCCATCCTTTTCCATTCCATTTCCATTGATGGACCGTCGATCTTGCTTCTTGTGTGCCATAAGCTGTAATGAAAAGAGTCAGGATAAGTGAAACAAAAACGATAAGATAAAAGTAAACGAATCTCATGGTGATGTGGGGTTAGTCGATGAAATCAACGATAGGCTTTCCTGCCACGGTGTCAACATTAAAAAGAGAATTTTCACAGCCCGCAAGACCATGGGTGACGGCGAGCATTCCAATCGTATCGAGAACCGCCCAATTCCAATTTTGGTTTTCTTGGAGGACGGTCAAGACTGATTCTTGGAACTTGGCGATTTGTTGTGGTGTCGCTTTCATGGGAATAAAAATACCCCATTCCGCGAGAAATACAAGAAAAATCGCACAATTCGTCAAAAATAAACAAAATAAGCGCAAATAACCCAAAACCCCCAAAAGTGTTAGATTTTGCCGCTGTAAGTCCTTCATTATCAATGAGTTATGAACGAGTGACCCCGAAGGGGTCGATTTTTCGTAAGTCGTTGATTTTCAATGAGTTACAGACGAAAAAACCCGCCCCCCTTGCGAGGGGGCGGGCCAACCAACCAACCAGTCACCAGAAAAAATTAACTATCAGATAGAGATAGAAAGGGGCGGCAAAACCCGTTAGAATCGCGCAAGTGATTTTCATGAGATATTAACCTTTGACAATTGCGGCCAATCCGTCTTTTTGACGGGCATATGAGAGCATATTTCGGGCTTCTTGACGGTTTACGTCATATGAATGCCCCCGCTTGATTGCAACACATCCCTCGCGGGATGTGCGCAATGTGACACTCGAAAGGAGACTTTGGATTCGATAAGTTTTCATTAGTCGAGAATGTTAACTTGTTCGGAAGAAATCCATTGATTATCGCCAGCGCGATCACGGTAGAAAATCAGAAAACCGTTGGCGATAGGAGTGGAAGAAACGGAGCCATAAAACCTTTCCCCGTCAAGTTCAAAAGTGACAGGATCATTGGTTTTGCGGGCGGGCAAAGGATCAGGCGCGGAAGTCATGGCCTCATCGGCCATTTGTTCCATGATGGACTGATATTCCTCATATTCGGCACAATCGGCAGGGAATGGGAGTTGCATAGTGTTGGTGGCGGGTTACAAGTGAAAGATAGCGTATTTTTCAACCGATGCAAGGAAAATCTTCGTTTTCATGCAAATCGCCCATCATTTCCTCAAATTCCTGATTTTCGGCGTTTTCCTGCTCGGGACTTTTTTCACACGGGAAATCCTTGCGATCTTTAAGTTCTGTGAACAGATAGTCGCCCCTCTCAAGCTCGCGTTCGGTGAAGTCCATGGCCACAGAGTATCCTAACAACTTTCTAACAACAAGCTTTTTTTCATTTTTTTTCGTCGCTGTAAGTTGTTGATTTTCAATGAGTTACGAAATTCGGACCCCTTCGGGGTCGCGTTTCCGCAACCCCTTGGGTTTGAGTGAGTTACAGTGATCAAGAAACCAAAACAATTTCTTTGACTTCTTCAAGGGCAAGGATAGCCTTGTTGAGAGCATCCTTCGCGCCTTCAAGCTTTTCCTGCACATGAGGAGTGACAAGGGCGGGCAGGACAGCACCCTTGAGAACGGCGGCGACGTTTGCTTCGGAAACGAGAGCTTGGAGCTTTGCATTTTCGATGACGTTGGCGAATGTGTCGTTGATGTTGGACATGCGTGTAAGATAGTCCCAAAAACCCACAATGACAAGAATTTTCTTTTTTTATTTTTTTCTTGACTTTTGACTAAAATTGCGAAATTTAAATTCAAATAACCCAAATAATCAAAAACGCGTCTAACATCTATCAGACGTATCTGTAAGTCATTGATTTTCAACGAGTTACAAACGAACGACCCCGAAGGGGTCGCGTTTCGTAAGTCATTGATTTTCAACGAGTTACAGCTTTGGTTAGACATGGGCTATCTATCAGACATCTAACCATCTATCAGCTATCTATCAGAAACATCTATCAGAAAACCTATCAACTCTCTAACGGAAACACCCATGGATTCTGATAGAAGGGATTGGGCGCTGGGCTGTCAAGGTTTTTCTCGAAAATTATTTTTGTTTTTTTTTGTTTTTAGTCTTGCCTTTCCCTATGGGTGAGTTACCTTGTGGACATGCGAGGGCGATGAGGCCCCGCTCCT
>CAZDRR010000002.1:0-2564 GCA_964507955.1 uncultured Candidatus Saccharibacteria bacterium
ATACAATTGTTGAATTTTCTTGTGCAGAAGATCCTATTGAATCAATGATGTTTATTTCTGCAGCAATTGTTACAAATTCAACGCTTATCATCAAACGTTGCCCGATTGATTTTCTTGCACTTGAATTATTAAAACTTGAGAAGATGGGATTGAAGTATAAAAAGTCAAAAGTGTACAAATCTCATAATGAAAGAACTGATCTTGTTGATGTGACAATTCTTCCATCAAAACTCGTTGCACCTGCAGACAAGATTCATGCTTTGCCATATCCTGGAATTAATACAGACAATTTACCCTTTTTTGTTCCGATCGCTACACAAGCAGAAGGACAAACACTTATTCATGATTGGATGTGGGAAAATAGGGCAATTTATTTTACTGAACTCAATCGACTTGGAGCAAATATTAAGCTTGCTGATCCTCACAGGGTGTTTGTAACAGGGAAGACTCCACTTAAAGCAACACAGGTAGTATGTCCACCTGCACTTCGACCTGCAATGATTATTCTTATTGGCATGCTTGCTGCGCCAGGAGAGTCTATTCTTAGAAATGTATATGCAATTGAAAGAGGGTATGAAGATATTGCACGAAGATTAAATTCTATTGGTGCAAAGATAGAGGTTATCTAGAAGTGACTTTTTTGACTTGATATGGTACACTGGTGTCCTTATTTTATTTAATTTTTGATATGAATATTCCACAAAAGAAAACAAAGATTGTTGCAACCATTGGTCCTGTAACAAGTACGCAAGAACAATTAGAAAAGTTGCTGAAAGCAGGTTTTAATATAATGAGAATGAACTTCTCTCATGGAGACTTTGCTGAACATCAAGTAAAACTTGATAATGCAAGGAAAGCATCAAAAGCAACTGGTCTTCCACTTGCATTTCTACAAGATCTTGGCGGACCTAAGATTAGAACAGGAGAATTCGCAACAGAGTCAGGACGAGTAACTATTAAGAAAGGACAAACTTTTACACTTACAACAAAGGCTGTAAAAGGAGATGAAACTATTTGTTCAGTTAACTACAAAAAACTTCCCCAAGAAATTAAAGTAGGACATAAAGTAATGCTTGATGATGGAAAGAAGCGACTTGTTGTAACCGCAATTAAGGGAGAAGATATTATCTGTAAAGTTGAAGTAGGAGGGGAACTTAAAGGGCGACGAGGAGTAAATCTTCCAGATACAGATGTTTCAATCAGTTCACTTACACCTAAAGATAAAAAAGATCTTGAATTTGGTCTTGCAAACAACGTAGATTTTTTTGCACTTTCATTTGTACGAAAACCAAAGGATGTTCTTGATTTAAGAAAAATTCTTGATGCGGCAAAATCAAAAGCTCATATCATTTCAAAAATTGAAACACCTCAAGCAGTTGCAAACATCGATGAGATTATAAAAATTTCAGATGGAATCATGGTTGCACGAGGAGATCTTGCAATTGAAGTTCCTGCGGAAGAAGTTCCACTTATTCAAAAAATGATTATTAAAAAGTGTAACGAAGCCGGAAAGCCAGTTATTACTGCAACTCAAATGCTCGAGTCTATGATTAATTCTCCTGTACCTACACGAGCTGAAGTTTCTGATGTTGCTAACGCTATTCTTGATGGTACTGATGCAATTATGCTTTCAGAAGAAACAACACTTGGACAATATCCAACTGAAGCTGTTGCACTTATGACACGAGTTGCAGAACATGTAGAACAAGATCTTATAAAAGAAGTTTTCTACAAAGACGGGGTTAAACATAAGCTTTCAATCGCTGAATCGATGACACTTAGTGCTGTTAAAAATGCAATGAGACTTGATGCAAAGTATATTGTTTCAATTACTTCATCAGGATTTAATGCACGTTTTATTTCACGACATAAGCCTACAAAACCAGTAATTGTTTTGACTTCAAATAAGGTTACATATCAACAATTACAACTTTCATGGGGTTGTTATCCAGTGCTTATTGAAGAAACAAAAGGAAAGGACACAAGTGTTCTTGTACGAGAAACTCTTACAAAAGAAAAACTTGCAAAGAAAGGGGATAGAGTTGTTATCTCAACTTCTATGCCTTTTGGAGAAATTCACGAACCAAATCTTATTTTTGTTGAGACTATTTAGTCTGGCTTGAAAAGGCGCGCCCGAAGGGCGCGCCTTTTCAAATATAAAGAGTGTGTTAAAGTTGTCCCATGTCAAACTTATACATAGTTGCAACTCCAATAGGTAATCTTAAAGATATTACTTTAAGGGCCTTAGAAGTTCTTAAAGAAGTAGATGTTGTTTTGTGTGAAGATACACGAACAACAAAAAAACTCCTGTCAGCATATGACATATCTGCAAGATGTATTGCATATCATAAATTTAGTAGTGATACAGAAATAAAAAAAATTCTTGATCTATTTGATGAGAATGAAAATATTGCACTTGTAAGTGATGCTGGAACCCCAGCCATAAGTGACCCAGGTTCTTTTTTGATAAAACTTATAAGAGAACAAAAAAATGGTGTAAATATAGTATCTATTCCTGGTGCAAGTGCCCTTACTGCTGCTTTATCTATTTCAGGTTTACCTTT
>CAZDRR010000002.1:2664-54851 GCA_964507955.1 uncultured Candidatus Saccharibacteria bacterium
CTATTCCTGGTGCAAGTGCCCTTACTGCTGCTTTATCTATTTCAGGTTTACCTTTATCAGAATTTACTTTTGTCGGTTTTTTGCCACATAAGAAAGGAAGACAAAAAAAACTTGATCAAGCACTTTCTTTTGCTCACACTGTTGTGTTTTACGAATCTACACATAGGATAATCAAATTACTGGAAGAAATACATCAGCGTCAGCCAGAAAGAAATATTATCATCTGCAAAGAGATTACAAAGGTTCACGAGAGAGTTCTTGTGGGGACAGCATTAAATTTGGTTGATGAATTTTCAAAGAACCCATCTTTACAAAAAGGAGAATTTGTTTTGATTTGTGAATAATTTTGGATAAATAAACCTTTCATTTATAATACGATTATGAAAGTGTATAAATTTGTATTTTTAGTAGGTTTTTTGAATCTCATTATTCCATTTTTAGGTATCCCGTTTATATATAAAGAATACACATTAATCTCACTTGCAATAATTACACTTGCGTATGGACTAATTTTGAGGACTGTTGAAAAGGAGAGAGAATTTAATAAAAAACAAAGACAGTATACTGAAAAACAGATATTGCAAGAAAGAAAAATAGAAGATGTTGTTGATATGAATGAAAAAATTTCTCAAGTTGATGTTGGGCCAAAAAGAAGAGGGAGAAAACCTAAACAGGTACAAGAAACAGTCTATGAATAAATTAATTATAATTGCAATAATAGCAAGTTGTGTGATAGGTGGATATGTCTATCTAGAATCTACTAAAACCTCTGCAACATATATACCAAAATCAAACATTAAACAGGATTCATTAAGCATAGATTCGGTTCAGAATAACTCTTCTAGTGTTATACATATAAAAACACCTAATCCTGTCAAAGCTATTTATATGACTGCATGTGTATTGAGTACTAATGAATTTAAAAAAAGTTTAGTTGATTTAATTGATCAAACAGAGATTAATTCAATTGTCATAGATATTAAAGATTTTAGTGGGACAATTTCATTCCCTACAAATAATCCAAAACTTGTCGGCACACAAGGGACTGGTTGTAAAGCAAAAGATGTAAAAGAATTTATTGAAGAATTACATAAAAAAAATATTTATGTAATCGGCAGAGTTACTGTATTCCAAGATCCTGTTATGACTAAGCTTAGACCTGACTTGGCTGTAAAAAGGGCAAGTGATGGTGCTGTTTGGAAAGACAATAAAGGAATAAGTTTTGTAGATGTTGGTGCAAAAGAACATTGGGATTATATTATAGAGCTTGCAAAAGAATCTTACAGTATTGGATTTGATGAAATTAACTTTGATTACGTTAGATATCCATCGGATGGAAATATGAAGGATATCGCGTTTACTCATAGTGATGGAAATAATAAGCCTGAGAGTCTTAGAAAATTTTTTGAATATCTACATGGACAATTAAAAGATAGTGGAATTGTTACGTCGGTAGATCTCTTTGGTATGACAACTACAAATTATGATGATCTTAATATTGGACAAGTTTTAGAGAAAGCACTTCCTTATTTTGATTATGTTGCGCCTATGGTGTATCCATCACATTATCCTGATAATTTTAATGGTTGGAAGAATCCTGATGACTATCCACATGATTTAATTTATTTTGTAATGAAATCAGGTGCTGATAGAGCAGATGCATTGAAAAATGCAACAAGTACTCCGGCTGACATAAAGGCGCGGGTAGGCAAACAACAGCTTAGAACTTGGATTCAAGATTTTGATTATGGAGGGGATTATGGACCTGTTGAAGTTAGGGCTCAGATAAATGCTTCAGTTGAAGCAGGAGTTCCTTCTTGGATGATTTGGGCACCAAGTAATAAATATACAAGAGACGCACTTAAAAGTGAATAAAAATAAATATGATAAAAACAATTCAGTTTTATAAAAAAGTAGTTTCTTACTTTAAGCCTTTTAGGGGTGTACTTTTTATATCTTTTCTGCTTTCCATAATTCCTTCTGCACTCATGTCTTCTAATCAATATGTTTTAGGAAAAATTGCAGATGCACTTTTTGCACAAAATGATTTATTAATAAAAAAGTTTATTATTTTATTAGCCGTATTACTCGTTGCAAAACAATTTTTTTCTAGATTTGAAACAATTTTTGATATAAAAAAGATTGAATTTTCATTGGGAACATATTTATCAAGAATTACATTAGAAAAATCATTTAATCTGTCCTTAGGACAATTAAAACAAGAACATTCTGGCTTTAAACAAGATGTATTAAGAACTGGAGCTAATCAGATGAATCAGCTTATGTTCATGATTGTATACGAGGTTGTTCCTTTGATTACTACAGCAATTACTGCTGCTGTTGGACTTTATTTTTTAAATATTAATTTTTTATATATCGTACTTATTTTTTCTTTTCTCTATTTTGGTATAGGTTCATATCTGAATAGAAAAATGAGAGAACCTATAAAGAATCTCATTAAGAAGAGGATTGAAATAAATAAAATCTTCGTTGATATTTTACAAAATTTATTCTTATTAAAATTCTCAAACAAGATGAAGCAAACAAGTTCAAGACTCGAATCTGTTCAAGAGAAGCATAATGAGTTTGGAATAAATATTTGGGTTAAATATAACTATACTCAAATAATTAGTGATATCATTTTGCTTATTTATTATGTTGCTTGTGTCTGGTATTCATTATTCTTAATTAAGACAGGATTAATGTCAGTGGGAATGTTTATACCTCTTACTGCTTGGATGATGTCTGTTGCCTCATCAGTTGGACAACTGAGAAAATGGCAGAGAAGATTAATGATTGCTCAATCAGATATTGAAAAAATGTTTGATATGCTTGAACAAAAATCTGATATAGTCATTGATCCACATGCACGGTCTATTAAAAAATTAGAAGATAGTATTTTGTTCGAAAATCTACAATTTGATTATAAAGATGGTAAAAAACGTGCACTAGAAAATATAAACTTTGAGATAAAAAAAGGAGAAAAGGTAGCACTTGTCGGAAGGTCTGGCTCAGGAAAGACGACAATAGTATCACTATTACTTCGCTTGTACGATCCTCAAGAGGGCACTATTTTAATTGATGGTATTGATTTAAAATCTTTAGTATTGGAGGATTGGCATAATATGATTGGATATGTTCCACAAGAAGGAGATTTACTTGATATTTCAATAAAAGAAAATATTCTTTTTGGCACAAAAAAGAGGATAACTAATAAAGAAATTGAAGATGTTCTTGAAAAGGCTGGTATAAAAGAGTTTATTCATAATTTACCAAATGGTATAGATACAATTGTAGGGGAACGAGGTGTTAAATTATCTGGTGGACAAAAACAGAGAGTATGTATTGCACGAGCACTCATCAAGGATGCTCCACTTTTGTTGCTTGATGAAGCTACTTCTAGTCTAGATAGTGAGACAGAAACTGTTGTCAATAAAGCAATATGGGAGATGCTTGGAGACAAAACAGGTGTTGTTATTGCGCATAGATTGAGTACTATTATTGATGCAGATAAAATTATAGTAATGGATCATGGAAAAATTGTAGGTATCGGAACCCATGAAGAATTGATAAAAACAACTCCGTACTATAAAAAATTAGTAGATGCACAAAATGTTAATTTATAAAAACACGGCTTTATATAAGCTTTTTTTATGATATTATAGAAAATTATGATTCCATACAAACATATACACTTTATAGGGATAGGAGGAATTGGAATGTCTGCACTCGCACGGATGTGTCTTTCATATGGAATTAAAGTTTCGGGCTCTGATGGAAATGATTCTCAGATTCTTAAAGATTTACAATCCGAAGGTGCTGAAATTTTTATCGGACATAACAAAGAACACATTCAAAATTCAGTAGATTGCGTTGTATATACTCTTGCTATTGATGATTTGAATGAAGAGTTGCAGGAATCTCGCATTAAAAATATACCTCTTTATACATATGCACAGATGCTCGGAGAAGTATCAAAAGATATGTACACGATTGCTGTTGCAGGAACACATGGAAAAACAACAACAACTGCTATGGTTGCAGATGTGTTTTTAAAAAATAATAAAAAGCCTCATGTAATTGTTGGAAGCCTTCTTGCACAGACAGGATCAAACTATATTCATGGAGAAGAGGATATTTTTA
This sequence comes from uncultured Candidatus Saccharibacteria bacterium, assembly GCA_964507955.1. Classification (GTDB taxonomy): domain Bacteria; phylum Patescibacteriota; class Minisyncoccia; order Phycocordibacterales; family JAACPR01; genus JAULZV01. The sequence continues at coordinate 6,808 of CAZDRR010000002.1, forward strand.
TAGTTGAAGCATGTGAATATAAAAGATCATTTTTAAATTTAAATCCAAATATTTTATTAATTACAAATATTGATGAAGACCACTTGGATTATTATAAAGATCTAAATGACATTCATGATGCATTTAGAACTTTGGTTCAAAAAGTTCCAAAAGAAGGATTTATAATTTGTGATAGTGATGATAAAAAAGTAAAGCCTGTTATAAAAGATTGTTTGGCAACAGTAATTGATTATAAAAAATATATTTCAGAAATTCCGGAACTTACAGTACTTGGTGATCATAATATTCTGAATGCATCGTTAGTGTTGGCACTTTCTAATATACAGAATTTTGATTTTCAAGTTTCAAAACAAGCTCTCTCTGATTTTAAGGGAACATGGAGGAGGCTTGAATTCAAAAAAGATTTTGGTGCTTTAAAGTTGTATGATGATTATGCACATCATCCGACTGAAATTAACGCTGGAATATTAGCATTTAAAAAACGTTTTCCAGATCTTCCACTAATTCTTGTATTTCAACCTCATTTATATTCAAGAACAAAAGAGCATTTTAATGAATTTGTAGAAGTGCTTGCAAAAGCAGATATGGTTGTTGTTCTACCTATTTATGCAGCGAGGGAACCTCAAGACGACTCTATTAATTCTCAAATGCTTGTTGATGCGTTAAAAGAAAGAGGGGCTCATGCACAATATACTTCAGATTTTGAATCAGTACAAAAAGATATTAGAGAGAATAAAGATAAGCCAGCCGTTGTTGTTACTGTCGGGGCAGGAGATGTGTATAAGATAATTGATCAATTATAAAGTAATTAAAAAACAATTAAAAAGGTGGACCCAAAGGGTCCACCTTTTTAATTGCTAATCAATACAAGCTACCTTATAATAAAAGACAAATGACAAACCCAAATAAAGTAGTATATTTTGCCGAGACTGATGCACGTAATTCTCGTGTTAAGTTTGGAATAAAGCAAAAAGATCGTTCTCGTCATATCTATGTAATTGGGAAAACTGGTATGGGTAAGTCTACTCTTCTTGAAAATATGGCTGCTCAAGATATTCAAGATGGAAATGGAATGTGTTTTATAGATCCTCACGGAAAGACAGCAGAACTTCTTCTTGAGTATATTCCAAAAGAGCGAATCAACGATGTTCTTTATTTTGCTCCATTTGATATGGAATATCCTATTTCTTTTAATATTATGGAAGATGTTGGATACGACAAAAGACACCTTGTTGTTTCAGGTCTAATGAGTGCATTCAAAAAAATATGGAAGGATGCGTGGTCTGCTCGAATGGAATATATTCTTTCTAATACATTATTTGCACTGCTTGAATATCCTGATGCTACATTATTATCTGTAAATAGAATGCTTTCTGATAAAACATTTAGAAAAAAAGTTGTTGAAAATATTACAGATACGGCAGTAAAAAGCTTTTGGGTAGATGAGTTTGCAAATTATACGGAGCGTATGGCAGCTGAAGCTGTTCCTGCTATCCAAAATAAAGTTGGACAGTTTACTTCAAATCCTCTTATTAGAAATATTATTGGTCAACCAAAGTCCAGTTTTGATTTAAGAGAGATGATGGATAGTAAAAAGATTATTATCGTAAACTTATCAAAAGGACGAATGGGTGAGTCAAATGCTCAACTTTTAGGGTCTCTTCTTGTTACAAAAATTTATCTTGCTGCAATGAGTCGTGCTGATGCTGGTCCGCATGAGATTGATTTACTTCCTGATTTCTCTCTTTTTGTTGATGAGTTTCAGTCTTTTGCAAATGAATCATTTGCCGATATTTTATCTGAAGCCCGAAAATATAAATTAAATTTACATATCGCTCATCAATATGTAGAACAGATGCCAGAAGAAGTGCGTGCCGCTGTATTCGGTAACGTCGGTACACTTGTTACGTTTAGAGTAGGTTCAACTGATGCTGAACTCTTTGAAAAGGAATTTGCTCCCGTATTTACACAACAAGATATCGTAAATCTAGGTTTTGCTCAAATTTATCTACGGCTTATGATTGATGGAATTGGTTCTAAGCCTTTTTCTGCTCGTACATTGCCACCTCTACCTGCACCAGAACAAAACAGTACATTTGAGGCTGTGGATGCTTCTAGACGCCAATTTTCAAGACCACGAGCAGAAGTAGAGGAACTTGTTAAAAAACTTACGAATATGGGTAAAGCAGAAGAACAACAAGCAAAATCCAATGTACAACCCAAAAAACAAGAGAGTAGAAGTGAAAATAAAACCAAAAGTCGTTCAAATTCTGAAGCAAGAATAGAAAAAAAAGAAACTCTTCAGCAACAAAAACCCGCACTCAGTAAAGATAAAGAGATTGAGCTTAAGAGACAGCTTGAAGAGGCTAAAAAGAAAGTTATTGATGAACTAGATGTTCAGATAGAGCAAGATCAACAAACAGAGAATGAAATTTCTCTTAAAGAAATTGTCGCGAAACCAGGACAAAAAGAAGTTACAAAAGAAAATAAAAATGCACTTAAAGATGCTCTATTAAAGGTTCTTCAACAAAATGGTGCAACTCAAGAAGAGACTAAAACATATTCAAATACATCTGTTAGTATTGAAGATACTGTTAAACAAACTCATTCCGAAAAAGTTGTTGTTGAGATAGGGGAGATTCCTAAATTAAATAAAGAAGAAGATATTCAAAACGAACTTCCAAAGCAATCCGGTTCTGTTGTAAAACCAGGAGAAATACCAGAAGATCAATTGAAGAAGTTACTTGAGGTTGAGCAGTAATTTTCTTAGTATTATTTTTAAAATCCAAAATATATAACTTTGAAAATAATTAGGATATTGTTTTTTATAGTTTTTAATAGTCTTGAAACTATTTATTGTTTGCCTTAAATTTTTTGTTTGTGTCTCTCCATCGGGGTTAATCAAATATTCTGTTGTATATTCATCTAAATTTATAAATTTTCCAATAAGACCGAGTTTTAACCATAATGCGTAATCTTCCAATAAATAATTTTCAACCTTATAAGGATCTTTCTCTAAAACCTCTTTTCTAAATACTACAGTTGAATGAATGAAAGGATTTTTTCTTAGTATTTTTTTTCTGATTGATATGTCACTGATTGGGTAGTTACTTTTTTTTAGAATTTGACCTTTTTTAAAAAAGGCTTGAGTTCCAACAAGAACATAGTCCTTATTGCTTTCTAAGAAATCTATTTGCTTCTCAAGCTTGTCTTCTGTTATCCATATGTCATCTCCATCTATTCTTGCTATATATTCTCCTTTTGCGATAGAGATACCATTATTGAGGTTTTTTATTAGGCCAAGGTTAGTATTATTTTTTATATAGACTATCCTTGAATCGTTAAAAGAACGAATAATATCATCTGTCTTGTCGGATGAACAATCATTAATTATGATAAGTTCAAAATTTTTATATGTTTGTTGTAGTACGCTCTTAATTGAGCGAGTTAATGTTTTTTCAACATTGAAAGCTGGAAGTATTATGCTTATTTTTATATCTGTATCCATGTTTTAGGTAAAATATTTAATTCGTCTGATTTTTTGTTTGTAGTCCATTGTTTGGGTGCTATAACTATTTTACTAGAATTTTGATTAAGCCATGCACCCCACCAAGAAAATGTTGAATTTGCTATTATATTATGTTTACAATATGACATAAGTATCAATTCTTCACATTCGTTTAGATTTGGGTTTGAAACATATACTGCAGTATCTACCTTTAAATTTTCTTTTACCCAATTAATATCATCTGAAAAGATAAAAAAAACGGGTGAAGATATTAACTTTGTTATTTTTAAAATCGCATATTCATAATATGAAAGATTGCAAGTACCATGATATTTATTTGTTTTAGGATTTGCAACATAATCACCACGGCGGATATGAATTGAAACTGAGTTAGAATTACTTTTGATTTGCTCTGCAAGTTCTTGTGCGGCGGGTGAGAGAGGCTCCTTAAGAGTAATCTCATTACGAATTATCTGCTCTATTGATTTAAAATATTTTTCAGACTGGAATAGATTATAATTTCCAGATAGTTTTGAGTATATTTTCTTAGAAAGTTTTGTTAATATATTTTCTTTTTTATTTATAAAAATAATAGATTCTGGAATATTAAATTTTTTTAATAAAAAGGGGCGGGAAGTATCTTTTAATATTTCTTTAAAAAAAGAAATATTAAAAAGAACTTTTTTGTTTTTTTTAATTAAACTTCTACCATATGCATATTGAAAGAGTTGATTACCAAGCCCTCCTTTTATGTCTATTGTTTTCATGGTTTTTAACTATTTTTTAATAAACCAGAAACAGCCGCATGCATAATAAGAATCTTTTATATCTTCTTTTTTTGCATATCTTATTAATCCTCCTTGTTCATCTCTTTCTGGTATAAATGCAAATTCTTTTAATTCGAATTGTTCATCACATACCATACTAATAATTTGATCATAGGAATATATTCTGTGAGCGTTATACTCTATTCGGGGTGTTTTGCCTATTGGTACGACTATAAGTAAAGATCCTTCTTTTTTAACTACTCTTTTTAATTCATTAACTGCTTTAATGTCATCATTTGGACCTACAGGATCACCATACCTTCCTATTCCTACATGTTCGATTGTATGCATACATGATAATGAAGATAGGGAGTTTGATTCAAAAGGTAAATTACATAAGTCTCCAGGGTGTGTTTCTAAGTCAGATAAAATAAGATCTGCTGGTCTATAATCGTAAAATTTTATTGGTGTGAAAGCAGATACGATACCTGCAAAAAAAAGACTTGAAGATATATCTGTATGAAAATCAGGATTTATTTCTCGTACAACTCTTGCTGCCCAGGATGTATGGTAAACATAATGTCTGTCAAAATGCGTTGTCTTGGTTCTCTCATTTGTAATAGGGTATAGATCTAATGGTGAAATCTTAAAACCTCTTTTTTTGTCTGATAATTTTTTAAATTTCAGTAATTGAAATAGTACAATCACTGATTTTGGATTTCTTAGTACTCTATAAAATTTAAATAATATCTTTCTAATTTTGTGATTATTCATGTTTCAATCATTAAGCTTGTAATCTTCATTAATATAAAGAGTATTTATATATGTTTCTGCAATTTTTCTATAACGTATTTCTTTCATAAAAGAATCATATTCTTCATTTACCTTTTCTCCTCGTTTATTTTTTTCATACTCAAGTGTTTCAAGTAATATGAATGAGGGTCTATATTTATTCCAATTATTTGTTTTTAAAATTTCAAGATCGTATCCTTCGGTATCTATAGACATAAAATCTATATGTTTATCTTGCACATAGAAATCGAGTACATTCTCCAACCTTTTTGTATCTATATTAAGAACACTTTTAATTTTATGTCCCATTAATTCATATTTATCTGCGATTTCTTTATCAAATGTAGACAGAGTATCTTCTTTAAATAGGTAAAAAGGAAGGATGGATTCTGTACTAGAAATTCCTATATTTAAATTTATATCTTTTGGCCTTTTCTTTTTAAATAATTGTAGATTAAATGGATTAGGTTCGATATTAATTCCATGCCAACCCAGTCTATTTAATAGGTAGGTGTTATTTAACTTCTTTGGATGATTTGCTCCTATATCAATGTAAAAACCTTTATAATTCGGTTTATTAATTATACTAAGTAGTATAATATCTTCGCCATTTTGAGAGTACACGACTTGGCTTCCAAATAACTTTAATCTTATCTTCCTAATTAATTCAAAGTATTTCATTTTTTGTAGTTATTAATTATCTCTAAGTAAATTTCAGTAGTTTTTTTATTTGTAAAGTTTTGTTCGTTGTATTGTCTTGGCGTAAATGTATTAAGTTTATTTAAAAATATATTTAATTTTTCTTCAAAATCAAGACTATCTTTAAAGGTTAGACCACACTCGTCGGTTAGATAAGGACAACTGATTTTTTCTGATGACCAAGAATATTCTTTATATTGCCACATTTGATTATCCCATACAAGGGTAGGCACGTTTCTTGCCCAGGCTTCATGTAAGGCCAAACCCTGACTTTCAGAAGGAGACAAATATATCATAAATTTAGATTTATTTAGTTCCTCAAAATATTCTTTCTGATTAAAATCTCCATAAGAGAGTAATTTATATTTTTCTCCTCTCTTATCTAGTGTTTGCAAGATATCTTGCAGCAATTTTTCGGGTATATTTTTTATGAAAATTAAAATAGTATTCTTATTTTGTTTTTCCGTGGGATTATTAATGCAGAAAACACCAGATGGCCATATTTTTATTTTGTTCTCCAGAGAAGGCTTTATTGAGCAGAAAAAATCTTTAGGCCACTTTGAGGGGAAGAGTATGATATCAATTTCTTCATTAGTAAGTATTGCGTTTGAGTCTTCGGGTGTGACGGATATTATTGGGCCTGCTACTAATATAAAGTTTTGTTTTTTTACTTTAGCATTTATCATACTCTTTAATGCTTCAACACCACTTAGTACATGAATAATTTTATACTTTGCTTTTAAAGGATTTACTTCAAATTTAATATTAAGTTCTTGTAGTCCAGATATTAAACTTTTGAACACTGCATCAGGTCCTGTTTTTTTTCTTATTATTTTTTTAAAAACCCACTTCCAAAATTCTTTTTTAAGAGGAGAATTTGTTCTTGTATAGATTGTAATCATTTTATTCTTTAATTATAACACCATCAACGGCGACCAATCCCGAAACTCCTAATGTTTTTATTGAGTTAACTTTATCTTTTGATATCAATGTATGTAATATTTTTTCTATAGAAACTCCTATCAGTAAAAAAGGTATTGAAACTATCAGTAGTATTTTAAACTTTAAGAGCTTTGATAGAGGTAAAGCATACAATCTTGTTGAATAACTTTTTTCTTTTTCTAAGAAATTATAAGTATTAGAATTCCAATTTTCTATATTAAAATTTGCATTTAGCATGTATCTGCCACTTATTTTAAAAAATAGTCTGTAATCATTAATATTTTTTATGTTTTTGATTACATGTATTGCTTTATATACTATAGCAATTTCTCCTAAACCTTTAAACTTACTATTTATACAGAGCTTAATAATAGGATTATTTCCTAGATAGAAATATCCATTTGCTAAATCTTTGAAATGATTCTCATAGTTTGTTTTACCAGCTTCAAATATAAATATTTGTGAAGTCGGACTATATTTTTTAATAGACAAAATCGTACCTTGAGTTTGAAGAAGCCTTTCTTTTTTTGAATATATTGATCGTATATTACTATAAGAAAGAGGTTTATTGTTTGAATCTATTACAGAAATTATTAGAAACACATCTTGCATATTTGATTAATTAATTTTATTTACCAAGTTTTCCCAGTAGTCAATTTGTTTATTTGATAACGATGTATTCATCCAGGCTCTTGTTTCATCACCATTCAATATGTCTAGCAGACTACCAAAATCAAATATAAAAATATTTTTGCTGCTTTTGGTAAGGAGTCTTTTTTGTAAAACTCTACCTGCGCACCCCATGGCTATAACTATTAGTGTAAAATTATCATTAGAAGCATCAATCGCTCCCATGGTTTCTTTTTCTATTCTGTCTATTTCTGAATATGAAAATTTAGGATTAGTTTTTATATAATCTCTGGGATGTAATACTTTCTCTACAATATCTGTTTTTAGGTCTTTGTTGCCTACAAATATAGGATTTGTTGATTTGATCTTTTTTAAAAAATCGATACAGGCATCTTCATTTGAAACTGCTAAATATGAAAGTGCTACATGAGAATATATCTTTTCTCCTATAAAGTATTTAAAACACTTTTTTAGAATGGAGCTTGCCCATTCATCTGATGAACTATGATACCCGGGTCGCATATCATGTTCTTTTCCAAATTTTTCAGAATGTATTGGAAGACATTTGTATATATGATCACCATTCAATTCAAAAGCTTCTCTCATTTCATATGAAAATGTATTTGAGGAATACTGTAATAAATCATCCAGTCCTAATAATAAATTTACATCTCCATCGCCAAAGCGCAGGTAAGCCCCTCTTTTTTTATTCTCTATTGCATTAGAAATGTCCTGTATTGTTTTTAGAGGCGACTGAATTTTTACAGAAGAAGGGAAATTAATAAAGGATATGCTTGTAAATAAAAATTTTATCTTTATCCAATAAAGCTTTGATTTGTTTAAGATTTTTCTTATTATATATTTCATATTTTCAAAAAATAATCGGGGTATAGTTTGTTTGAAATTTCATTCACTGTGTTATTCCAGTTCTTTGGAGCTATAACTATATTAGCATGATTATTTAAAAAGGCTGCCCACAGACTAAAAGTACTATTTGCTATCACAATATATTTATAGGTACTTATGTGCAGTAAGTCTAGTAGTGGGTCTTTAAAATTAGTCTCAACAAAGTTATAATCATTTTTTTCAGGTAAAATCTTTTTTGCGTAATCTATATCTTCACAAAATATATTAAATTTAGCATTAGGTTCTGTTCTTTTTATTATGTTAAGTGCTTCTGTATAATAGTCTCTGCTACAAATACCCTTTACATTTGGTATGTTCAAATAGTCTCCAGCTCTAATATGTATTGCAACCAAGTCAATGACTTTGCTGTCATCTTTTTTCATATTTTTACTAGCTAACAAAACTTCTTTAATTGAAGTTATGTTTTTTTGTACATATTTATAGCATTGCCAGTATCCATCAAAATATCCTTCACTTTTTGATAGTATGTTTGAATCATACATATGGGGATATTTTTCTTCTATATAGTATTTAGATTTATTTAATATAAATTTAGGTATATGAGGTAATAAATAAACTAATATCGCATAAGGAAATTTTAAATGTAAACATTGAATAATTTCTCCCTTTGAAGCAATTTTAATATCTTGTATTCCTGAAAGTTCAAAACTTCTTGATTGATTTTTATTAAAAAAACTAGTATCAAATTTTACGATTACATTTCTCTCTGCCGATAATCTTTTAGCAAAAGCATATTGAAAGAGTTGATTTCCAAGACCTCCAGATAGTTTAATTATTATCATTTTTATATTTCATTATTAAATCTATCCAATAGGGCATAAATAGGGCTTTTTTATCTGATTTGTTAATTATGTTTTCAAACATATCACTCAAATTTTCTTCTGTATATTTTTCCAAATCTTCCCATTTCTCGATTACTAATAAGGGGAGTTTTAGTTTTTCGAAATATTCTGTAAAGACACTCCTCTCTACTATTGGTATTGAGTTTAAGTATAAGGCCTCCCAAGTTCGGTGACAGTCCGGACCATTTCCTGGTGGCGAAGCTATAAATTTATATCTTGAAGATATATCAAAGTATTCCCTCTGAACAAGGCGTGAAGTTGTTGTTTCCGCTAAGGGTAATTTGTCTAATATGTCTAATATTTTTTTTCTTATATTTATATTTGTGTTTATATTAAAATTGTAAAATATTTTATTTAATTCTTTTTCTGAATCCTTCAGCTTTTCTATGGATTGTATTACTATATTTTTTTTATCACCGAATCTACTGTAAATACCTATGGGAATCGGAGTAATTTTTTCATGCTTTAATAATAAATTTTCGGCAAACCAATGAATAATTTTCTTCTCATTCGCATAAATAAGAAAGTCAGTGTCTATACACATATCTTCGTTATGTGATATGAGTATAAAATTATTTTTTATATTAGGATAAAGAGATTCAAAAAAAGTTTTTAGATAATTTGTTCTTACAAATATAATGTCTCCATTTTGAACATCAAGAGGTTCAAAAGTTATTGATTCATCAAAGATATGTTGTGCTAAAGATCTAAAAGAATCCCCACTTATATATGGCCAATTAGTTGGTCGGTGAAGTTGAAGTGATTTTACAAAGAATCTTCTTATGAGAGTTTTAATTTTTAATAGCATAATTTATTTATTAGTTAACATTAGCAGTATCATTTTTCTTGGTTTTTTAAATAAAAGTAATGAAATAGGTATTATTGTGTAAGAGATTAGTGTTGCTATCGCTGATCCAACTATTCCATATTGAGGTATTAATAATATATTTAATAAAATATTACTTAGCATTCCTGTACATGTAGAAATAAATATTACAAATTTCATATTTTCATTTATGAGATAACTTGTAGAGAGATTAGTTAAGAATGTTCCGATGTTAGACCATATATATATTTGAAGAACTGTTGCGCCACCTATGAAACTTGTCCCAAATACAACTTTTATTATCTCGGAGGCAAATAGTGTAGTAGGTAGTGCTATCAATAATGAACAAACTATTAATGAAAGAGTTAGTATCTTTAATCTCTTTATATATAGTTGTTCAGAAACTTTTTTTGCATTTACAATTGCGGGGAACAGGGAACTTACTAATATATTTGGAATTAAGTACCAGACTTCAGATAGTCTAACGGCTGAATCGTATAATCCAACAGATTCTGTATCAATCATATATTTTATGAGGATTTGGTCCATTCTTGCATATATCAACGCAAAAGCAGAAGAGAAGATGAGTGGCCATGAATCATGTAATAGTCTATAAATAATTTTCTTGTCAAAAGAGAGATTTCTAAAAGAACCATATATTTTTTTTCTGTAATATATAAAACCTATTGCATATAAAATAGATTCAAGCAGAAGTACAAAGGCTAGGTATAGTACACCTTTATTAAAAATAACAACTGTTATTTTTAATAAATTCAAAATAATTGTTATGTATAAAGATAGTAATGAAGGAAATTTTGACTGTACATTTGATTGAAATTCCAAATTTATTATATGGAAAGAATTAAAAAAGAACCCAAGACTTAATATAAAAATTAGGTATAAAGAAACATCTTTCGGAGAAAGTAAAAGCGCAAATGAAATACAAAGAATTATTGTTAATATTGAAGTTATTATTCTCAATATTAAAGCGGAGCCCAAATAGATGTTTTTTCGTTCTGGATATTTTATTAAATCTCTGTAAAGTACTTGATCAATTCCTAATACTGCCAGAAACGAAAAAATAGATATAAAACTCAATGCATAACTTAGTTGACCGTAGTTAGTTGGTCCTAGATTTCGTGCGATATAGGCTGTCGCTATAAAAGAAATAATAAGACTTGATATCTTTCCAAAAAACATCCAGCCTGTATTTTGAAAATATCTCTGGAACCCAGTATGGTTCCATTTATCTATAAGGTATGTTTTTGACAGGTAGTTACTCATTTGTGTTCCTTTTTGCTATATGCTAAAAATACTACACATATGACAAAACACAATATCTGGAGTATTTCCATTATCGGATTATTATTTGCCTTATTATTTACACCACTTGTGGTTGCAACTAGTTTATATTTTCCATATGTAACTGGAAAAGTTTTTACTTTTAGAATAATAACAACAATTGCAATGATTTTGTGGCTTATTCTTATTGTTAATAAGCCACAATTTTTGCCTAAAAAATCTTGCATCATTACTGTTGCTGGACTATTTGTATTATGGCTAGCTATTGCGAACTTTTTTGGTTCAGATATACAAAATTCATTTTTTTCAAATTTTGAGAGAATGGAGGGTTGGTTCACACATTTATATTTGTTTGTCTATCTACTTATTCTTTCTTCAGTGCTTCAGTCTGAAAAAATTTGGAGTTGGTTTTTGAATACTTCTATTGTCGTTGCGAATATTATCGCTTTGAAAGCAACCTTTGACTCACAATTAAGAACACAAGTTTTTTTGGGAAACTCGACATATGTTGCTATTTACATTCTATTTAATCTTTTCTTTACAGTATTGTTTTTATACAGATTAATTAAAAAGAAAACCAAAGAAGATGCATTAAAATATTTTGGGATTATTTACTATATTTCTTCAATTATTTTATTCGTGTATGTTATTTTTAGAACTCAAACCAGAGGTACTGTTCTTGCATTAGTTTTCTCTTTTATTCTATTTCTTATTTTATCCGCGATATCTTATTGGAAAAATAAAAAAGTAAGAATTGTAGCAAGTATACTTTTGATTGTGGCCATTGCTGGTTCTGTGGTGTTTTGGCAAAATCGTGATATTGCTTTTATTCAAAATAATCCATTACTTGCTAGAATCGCAACAATCTCGGCATCAGAAGGTACTGGTAAGGCTAGACTTGTTAACTGGGGTATTGCAATAGAGGGTATAAAAGAAAATCCTGTAATGGGTTGGGGACAAGAAAATTATTCTCGTGTTTTTGCACAAAAATATAATCCTAATATGTATGCGCAAGAGCCTTGGTTTGATAGAACACATAATGCGTTTCTTGATTGGACTATTCAAGGAGGTTTGATTGCATTATTGCTGTATATCTCTCTATTTATTGTGTCTATATATTTAATTAAAACTTCTTCTTCATTACATAAGACTGATAAAAATATATTAGTGTCTCTTATTGTAGCGTATTCAATTCATAATATATTTGTATTTGATAATTATTCGAGTTATTTGATGTTTTTCACTTTGCTTGCGTATATCGTCTATCACTCAAATAAAGGAGAAATCAAAATATTTGACGACAAAAAGAATATTCAAGCCATTTCAATTTTTATTGGAATTCTAATTGTTGTTGCTTCTTATTTCACAATTAGCAAACCTCTTTTGGTTGCTAATAATCTTATTGATGCACTTTCTGAAAAAGATCAAGCTAAGTCTTTAGATATATATGAAAAAATTATTAATAAAAATAGTTTCGGTAATACAGAAGTAGGGATACGACTTATGACTGAGGTACAAAAATATTTTTCTATTGATGATCCAAAAGTTATTCAACGATATGTTGATCTTACTACAAAATTAGGTAATGAATTTGAAAAAACAGACGACGTGAGAAGATTAGAAACATACGGAGGTTTTCTGATGCAGATAGGGGATGTTCAATCATCAATTCGAGTATTAGAAAAAGCAAAATCCCTTGCACCTAACAGACAGAATAACCTCTATACTCTTGGGATGACATATATAAATGCGAATAATCTTGATAAAGCAAAAGAAGTTTTTAAACAGGCATATGAGGTTCAAAAGGAAAATGATAGAGCACGAACATATTATGGGGCTGTGCTATTGTTGTCTGGAGATAAAAGCGGAAGCGAATTAATAAAAGGATATTCAACAAAAGATGGATTCTTCCTTTCTATATTTTCTAGATTAAAGCAATATAAAGAAGTAATAAAGATAAGAGAACAAATTAAAAAAGATAATCCAATGGATTATCAAAATCAAGTTTCACTTGCTGTTGCATATTATCTAGATAAACAAACTGCAAAAGCAATCTTAGTAATTAAAGATGTACAAAAAGCTGTTCCAGAGTTTAAACAACAAGGAGATTATCTAATAAAAGAGATGCAAGCAGGGAGGAATATAATTAAATAACTTGCATTATTCTAAAAGTGTGATACTATAATCTTGTGAGTGTTGGTATATCCAACTCCACGAATGTCTGCGAAAGAGCCGCTCTAGAGCGGCTCTTTCGTTTTTAGAAAAATAAATAATTTAATTACAAAAAAATAAAAACTTTCTATTAAAATAGAAAGTTTTTATTTTTTTGTATGAACTCTATGAACCGTCGGGTGCCAACTCCAAGTGAATGCCTAAGTGAGTGCAGCCGACGGTTCATAGAACTCACACAAATATATTATATGTGAATAAATTTTTTTTACAAAAATGTTATTAAAGTATTTTTTAATAAAATTTTATTTTTTAAAAATAAAAAAACAAAATATTTTTTAAAATTATTTTTTAAAAAATAAAAATAATTTTTTTTAAAAATTTTTTTAGTTATCCACAAAATTATTTTTAAAAAAATTGTTTTAATTTTTTTATGAGAGAAAATAATAATAGGTAATAATTAATTCAAGTCGAAATTATTACTTATAATTATAGGTAATTATTTTTCAAAAAAATGCCAGCAAAAAAGAAAGCAGCAAAAAAAGTTGCTAAGAAAAAAGTAGCAAAGAAAGCAAAAAAAGCTACAAAAAAAGTTGCTAAGAAAAAAGCAACAAAGAAGCGAAAATAATTTCTCAGAAAAACCCATACGAAAGTATGGGTTTTTCAATAATCTGTAATTATGCTATATTTGCACCATGAAATTTTTACGTAATATATTTGCTGATCAGAATACAAAAACCCTTAAAAAGTACTATACACTCGTGGAGAAAGTAAATGCTTTTGAACCTGATATAGAAAAACTCTCAAATGAAGAACTAAAAGCAAAAACTCTTTATTTTAAGTCTCTTTTAAATGAAGGAAAAACACTAGATGATATCTTGCCTGAGGCCTTTGCTGTTGTTCGAGAAGCCTCAAAGAGACTTTCGGGAGAAAGACATTATGATGTACAACTTATTGGAGGAATGATTATACATGATGGAAAGATTGCTGAAATGAGAACAGGAGAAGGAAAAACACTTGTTGCAACATTGCCAGCATATCTTAATGCGCTTGCAGGTAAGGGTGTTCATGTTGTTACTGTTAATGATTATCTCGCAAAGAGAGATGCAGTTTGGATGGGGCAAATTTATGATTTTCTTGGATTGAGTGTAGGTATTATTAATGGTGATCAATCATATGTATATACATCTCAAAAAGAGAACGAAGAAATTGATGAAGAACGAGACGAAGAGGGTTCATATAATGTTATTGATGAATTTTTAAAAAAAGTTTCTCGTGTTGAAGCATATAAAGCAGATATTACATATGGGACAAACAGTCAGTTTGGTTTTGATTATCTAAGAGATAATATTGAATATCAAAAAGAAAATATTAGACAAATTGAACATGCATTCGCGATTGTTGATGAAATTGATTCTATTTTGATTGATGAAGCGCGAACACCACTTATTATTTCTGCACCATCAACCGATCCTGAAAATTTATATAAAGTATTTTCACAAATTGTTTCTACATTTGAAAAAGAAACAGACTATACTGTTGATGAAAAACATAAAGCTGTCCATCTTACCGATTCTGGTATAGAAAAAGCTGAGAAAGCTTTGGGAGTTGAAAGTATTTATACAGAAAAAGGAGTTAAATATGTTCACCATCTTGAAACTGCCGTAAAAGCACATGCCTTATATAGAGACAATAAAGAATATGTTGTACGAGACAATAAAGTAATTATTGTTGATGAGTTTACAGGAAGGCTTCAACCAGGAAGAAGATGGTCTGATGGTATTCATCAAGCTATTGAAGCAAAAGAAGGTGTTCAAATAGAGCAGGAATCTAAAACTTATGCATCTATTACATATCAAAACTACTTTAAGATGTATAAAAAACTTGCAGGTATGACAGGAACAGCGATGACTTCATCTGAAGAATTTTTTAAGGTGTATCTTTTGGATACCGTTGTTGTTCCAACACATCGACCAATACAAAGAATTGACAGAGATGATCTTATTTTTCAAACAGAAGAGGGTAAATTTAGAGCAATAACAGCAAAAATAAAAGAATTAAACGCAAAGGGACAGCCTGTACTTATTGGTACTGTGTCTATTGAAAAAAATGAAATGCTTTCTGCATTTTTAACAAAAGAAGGTATCAAACATGAAGTGTTAAATGCAAAAAATCATGAAGAAGAAGGAAATATTATTGCACGAGCGGGTCATAAAGGTGCGGTAACAATTGCAACAAACATGGCAGGGCGAGGAGTTGATATCAAGCTTGGAGGCGTTCCTTTTAATAAGGAAGCTTATGAAGAAGTAAAATCATTAGGAGGAATGTTTGTTATTGGTACAGAACGACATGAAGCAAGAAGAATTGATAACCAGCTTAGAGGTCGTTCCGGACGACAAGGAGATCCAGGAGAAACACAATTTTATGTTTCAATGACAGATGATCTTATGAGAATTTTCTCAACTGATCTTGTAAAAAATATGATGGGAAGACTTGGAATTCCTGAGGATCAACCTATTCAAAATAAAATTATTACACGTTCTCTTGAGAGTGCACAAGAAAAAATAGAAGGAATTAACTTTGATTCAAGAAAACAACTTCTTTCATACGATAATGTACTTAATACACAACGAGAGTCTATTTATAAGAGAAGACGTGCAATATTAATTGGAGAAAATCAAACTCTTGAAGAAGAATTGAAAGAAATAACTTCACTGCAAACAGATATTAATGATACTGTACAAAAAAAGATAACTGAAATTGGAAAAGAGAATTTCATGCAATTGTTTAGAAGATTCTTACTTCAAAGTATAGATACATTTTGGATTGATCATCTTGAGGCTATGTCTTATGTAAGATCTGCAGTTGCACTTAGGGCATATGGACAACGAGACCCGCTTATTGAGTATCAAAAAGAAGGAAGAATTATGTTTGAAAATTTAAAAAATGTAATTACAAATAGAGTTGTTGCTCTTATACAAAACATAGATGAACAAGGGTTTAAACGAGAGGAAGAACGAGTTAAGGAGGCTATGAAACAAGCACAAAAATCAGGAGGGAATGATGTTAATGCTTCTATTTCTTCAAAAGAAGATTATGGTAGAAACGACTTAGTTACTCTTATTAAAGATGGTGTTGAACAAGTTATAAAATATAAGAAGGCACAAGACCTGTTATCATCTGGTTGGGAAATTAAAAAATAAAGGGTATTATATAGATATGAGACTTTTGTATCTATTAATTACCTTGTTTTTCCTTGTTCCAAACAGCTTATTTGCCTTTGATGGAAAAGTTGCCCCAGATATATCAATTAGTGAGAATTATGTGTCTGATACCAATATCTATCTTGCAAGTTTGCATACTTGGTTTAATGCAACATATCAAAAAGATGTAACTTCTGTATCTCTTGAACAGACAATTCATGGAACTGTGTATGGTGATATTATTGCACTAGGAAAAAAAGTTAATATATCAGGAGAAACTTTCGGTGATGTAAGGGTTTTTGGAGATACTATAACTATATCTGGTGTTGTAGATGAAGATCTTGTTGTTGTAGGAAGACATGTCATCGTATCAAAAGACGCAATTATTAATGGTGATACTTTAATTCTCGGTCATACTGTTGAACTTCAAGGACAACTACTTGGACAGAGTCAAATAAATTCAAGTAAAATAGTCGTTTCAGGTGAAATTTCAGGACCCACAACCTTAACTGGATCGAGAATAAGTTTTATCTCAGGATCAAAGATACTTTCTCAAATTTCATATTTTTCACCACAAAGAGCTTTTTTTGAACAGGGTGTAGAAATTCAAAAAGAACCGAGTTTTAACCAAATTGAATCAATAAAGCAGAATGATTTTATTAAAAGAGTATTTCTTGGCTTTGTAAGTTTTTGGGCGATAATTAAATTAATTGCAACACTTTTCGTTATCTTTGTTCTTACACATTTATTTAAAGTTCATGTTCAAAAAACTTTAGAATTTATAAAAGCTGATAAGATTAAAAATGCGATTATCGGTCTTATTTCTTTTATTGTTACTCCGATTGTAATAGTAATTCTATTTGCAAGTCTGATTTTGATACCAGTATCTATTATTGTTGCATGTATATTTATAATATACATTATGTTGTTGCCTGCAATGAGTGCTATTATTCTTGCTTCTTTATATCAATTATATGTGCAAAAGAAACCAAAAATTAGTATAGAATTTAATTTAGCAGCACTTATGTTAATAGGAATAACTTTTATCGGATTTATTCCGTATGTAGGCTCTTTAGTTACATATATATTATATATGATATCTTTTGGAACAATGATGAGATATTTATACGAACAAATTAGAAGGAAAAAATTAAGTTTATAACATATGAAAATAGTGACCCATAATGATAGATTTCATGCGGATGATGTGTGTGCTATGGCTACGCTAAGGATTTTGCTTGGAGATACAATCACTGAAGTTCTGAGAACACGAGATCAAGATATTATTAAAAACGCAGATATTGTGTTTGATGTTGGACATATATATGATCCTGATACAAATCGCTTTGATCATCATCAAAGCGAAGGTGCTGGTAAAAGAGAAAACGGAATCCCATATGCTTCTTTTGGCTTAGTTTGGAAAAAATACGGGAAAGAGATCTGTAATTCACAAGAGGTTGCAGATTTAATTGAAAAAAAACTGGTTCAAGTAATTGACGCACATGATAATGGTTTTATTATTGCTGACTATAAATATCCAAACATAAGAGAATATACAATTTCTACAATTTGTGGAATTTTTGGAGCAACATGGAAAGAAGAAGATAATTATGACAAAGCTTTTTTTGAAGTAGTAGAACTTATAGAAAAAATTTTACGAAGGGAAATAAAGATAGCTCAAGATAAGATTGAAGCAATTCCATTTGTAGAAAGAGCATATCAAGATGCAGAAGATAAGAGAATAATTATACTTGATGGATATTATCCTTGGAATGACGTACTTAATAAATACAAAGATGTTTTATTTGTTGTTTCTCCAAGTAAAGATGGAAAACAGTGGAGAGCTGAATCAGTTCAAGAGGAAGGTTTTATAAATAGAAAAGGTTTTCCACCTGCATGGGCCGGACTTCGGGGTGCTGATTTAGAAAAAGTAACAGGAATTCCCGGTTCACTTTTTTGTCATAGAGCAGTATTTCTTGCAGTCGGTAACACTAAAGAAGTAGCTATAAAACTTGCCAAAATTGCTTTAGAATCGTAAAGTAAGCATCTTATGTCATTTGTAGACGAGTTAAAAATACATCTAAAAGCAGGTAATGGAGGCGATGGAGTCGTTCGTTGGCTTCATATTAAAGGGAAAGAATATTCTGGCCCTGCAGGAGGTAATGGTGGGCGTGGAGGAGATGTATATGTCCATGCGGTTAGAAATTCTTCTATTCTTGAAAAATATACTCAAAAAGTAGAGATGCACGCAGGTAATGGAGAAGATGGTGGCAATAGAAGTAAGACTGGTGCTGATGGTGAAGATATTACAATTGATCTTCCACTTGGTTCTTATATAAAGAATCTAGAGACAGGAGTTGAGTATGAGCTTCTTGAAGATAATCAAACTATAAAAATTCTTCACGGAGGTAATGGGGGTCTTGGAAATGAAATGTTCAAAGGTCCAATCAATCGTGCGCCCGAACAGCAAACAGATGGTAAACCAGGAGAAGAAGCTGATTTTTATATTGAACTTAGATTGATTGCTGATTACGGTTTGATAGGTCTTCCTAATGCAGGTAAGTCTACACTTCTTAATACTCTTACTAATTCAAAATCAAAAGTGGGAAACTATAATTTTACAACATTAGAACCACATCTTGGGGATATGTATGGAATTATGATTGCAGATATTCCAGGGTTAATTGAAGGTGCAAGTGAAGGAAAAGGCTTGGGACATAAATTTCTCAGACATATAACAAGAACAGGAACACTTCTTCATTGTATATCTGCCGAATCGAGTACTATTAAAGATGATTATGAAACAATTAGAGCTGAGCTGAAGGCATTTAATCCTGACCTTATCAAAAAAGAAGAAATTATCTTAATAACAAAAGTTGATTGTATTGAAGATATTGATATTTTCAAAAAAGAGTTACTTAAATCTTTTAAAGATAAAGAAATCTTATTTGTATCTGTTCTAGATGATACTTCTATTGAAGCTCTCAAAAAAAGACTTACAAAATAAGTCATATCGTTAGATGATAATGAAAAAGTTGTAACAAAATTGTGGATAACTAAATAACCCTTATTTTTCAAAGAGAATATAATACAAGTATAAGTTTAATAGTCGTCGTAAGACACGGAAGCTGTTAAATTTATTAATTAACGTTAATTAATAGTAAGTTTTTATTAAAAATATGAATACAAAGACAAAAGGTTTTACATTGATTGAACTTCTTGTAGTAATCGCTATCATCGGTATTCTTTCTTCTGTAGTGTTGGCATCGCTCAACAGTGCACGAAACAAAGGTGCGGATGCTGCGGTTAAAGCGAACCTCAATGGTATACGAGCACAAGCAGAGCTTTATTACGATACTAATAGTAAATATAATGTTACTTCTGGTACAGCACTCTCAGGTACCGGTTCAGCTGGAGCTGTTTGTGGAGTTACTACTGGTATGTTCTCAGATACTAATATCACAAATGCTTTATCACAAGTTGCTGGTCAAATGGCAGGTACTGCAACAATGACATGTACAACAAATACAGCAGGAGATAAATGGGCAGTTTCTGTAAGTGTTCTTAAGGGAGCTGGAACTTCATGGTGTGTTGACAACTCCGGTTGGTCAAAAGCAGGTACTGCGGCATCAGGTGTTTGCTCTTAGTAAATCTGTTTTTTACATCTAGATTCAAAAAAACCACCGTTAGGTGGTTTTTTTGAATTCAGGTCGCGCCTACGGCGCGACCTGAATTCTTATGATTTAATAAAATAAAATGCTATACTTAAAGCATATGATTGCAGTATTCACACTATATTTTTTTGTTTTAGGAATTATTATCGGTAGTTTTTTGAATGTAGTTATTTTTAGATATAACACTGGAAGAACATTTGGTGGACGCTCATCCTGTATGTCTTGCAAAACTCAACTCACATGGAAAGAGTTGATTCCTATCTTTTCTTTTTTGTTTCAAAAGGGAAGATGTAAAACATGTAAAACAAAATTGAGTATTCAATATCTTATTGTTGAACTAATTACAGGCTTACTTTTTGCTGGTAATTTTTTGTTTATCTTTGCAAAGACTGATTCCATCTTTCAGTTTGTTGGCACCGTAGGTTTAACAAGCTGTATTATTGCGTGCATGGTTATAATTTTTATATATGATGTAAAGCATAAAATTATTCCAGATTTATTTTCATTTACTGCTTTTGGACTGAGTATTGTTCTTATTTTGTTTTTATTTCCTTATATTTTAATCCCTAGAATTCTTGCATCGGGTATATTTTATTTTGTTGTATGGTTTATTTGGAAAGTATCAAAAGGAAGAATGATTGGACTTGGTGACGCAAAATTATTACTTTCAATTGGTATGACACTTGGATTTGTGTATGGTTTATCTGCGATTTTTATTGCGGCTTGGTTGGGAGCTGCATATGTCATGTATATTTTGTTGAAAGTACGATTGAGCAAGACTGCTAAACATATTACAATGAAAACAGAAATCCCATTCGGACCATTTCTTATCTTAGGATTTTTGATTGTGTATTTTACTCATATCGATGTGACTAACATAACATTCTTATTAGAAAATTTTTCATGAAATACCATAAACAAAAAGGTTTTACTTTGATTGAGATGGTTGCCGTATTAGGTATCTTTATGGTCCTTACTTCTATTGTAATTTTTAATTATTCAAAATTCAGAAGTGATACGATCTTAACCAACATGGCATATGAAGTCGCATTAACTATCCGTGAGGCTCAGATTTACGGAGTGTCTGCTCGTAGTTCAGGTGCTTCATTTGAAAATGCGTATGGTATTTTTATTCCTTCATCTTCAGCAACTCAGTATTCTGTATTCTCAGATACGAGTGGAGATTTAATATTTTCTGGAGACAGTTGTTTATTAAGTGGTGGTGATAATTGTACTACTACATACAATTTTCAAAATAATATAAAGATTTCTCAATTAGATGTAAAAATCGGAAGTAGCTGTCAACCAGCAAGTAGTTTAAGCATCTCATTTAAAAGACCAAATCCCGAGCCAATAATTAGAAGAAATTCCGGAAATGAGGCTATAAGTCTCGCACAAATAAAAGTCTCAACTGCAGAAGGTGTTAGTAGATATGTAGTAATATATGGTAATGGGCAAGTTGCTGTTCTTAATGAATCACAATGCAATTAGAAAAAAATAAAAAAAGAATAGCAGGATTTACACTTATTGAACTTCTTGTTTCGATTGCACTTTTTTCTATTGTACTTACAGTTACTCTTGGTTCTATTATGACTATTGCTGATTCAAATAAGAAGGCACGATCTCTTATGTCTGTTACTAACAATCTTAATTTCGCTATTGATAGTATGGTTAGAAGTTTTAAATCTGGAGAAATTGATGTTAATCCTGTATTTGATTTTTCTGGTGGTGATAATAATTGTTTTTCAACAAAGGAAATTGATTATGGTACTAATTCTGAATTTGCTAATACTCGACGTCCAGTAGAGTATTGTTGGATTGAAGATAATGGTGTTGGTGATGCAAAAAAGGGAAAAATTGTAAAAATTGTTAATGGAGATACAATCGATCTTACTTCTCCTGATGTTGATGTTGATTATCTTAGATTTGAAGCGCCTACTCCTGTACAAGGAAGTATTCAACCAATGTTATCAATTATGATTGAAGGTAAAGTAAAAATTTCTGAAAAAGTTTCTTCACAATTTTCTATTCAAACTTCGGTCTCACAAAGAAGGTTAAATATTTAATATATGAATAATTTCAATAATAAAAAAATATCTAACAAAAAAGGGTTTACTATTATAGAGACTCTTGTTGCGATATTTATTTTACTTGTTTCTACTACTGGACCTCTTACATTTGCACAAAGTGGTCTTCGTTCATCATTTCTTGCACGAGATCAAATTACGGCTTTTTATATAGCGCAAGACTCTATTGAAACATTAAAAAATATAAGAGATAACACTTCACTCTATAATCGAAATCAATCAAGTTCAACAAAAGTTCCTTGGCTTTTTGATTTTGGTGTATGTAGTCCAAGTGTGTTAGGTGAAACTGTTACCTGTAACTTTGATGATGCACAAGCACAATCTTGCGGTGATAGTGACTGTACTACACCTTTATATTTTGATTCTGAAACAAAGAAATTTAGTATTACATCAAACTCAAGAACAGTTCCTTCAAAGTACATTAGAACAATTTATGTCACAGAATTAATTCAAGATAGGGAGGCTCAAGTTATAGTAAAAGTTGAATGGGATTCAAATTTTTTTGCTACAAAGAGAATTATTATTCAAGAGAATATTTATAATATATAAGCATGCAAACATATCTTAAAAACAAAAATGAAAAAGGATTTACATTACTTTTTGCCGTTCTTGTTTCTACTCTCGTAATTTCTATTGGTGCAACAATTATTTCTATTGCACTTAGACAAACTATTCTTTCTGGTACAAGTAGAGAGTCTCAGTATGCTTTTTATGCGGCGAATACTGTGCTTGAATGTGCAACATATTGGGACAAGAATGGTCCTATAGATGCTGTTGGTAATAATGCTGTCTTCCCAGTATCAGGATTAGAAACACGAACTACAAAATTAGATGATATCACTTGTTCAGGTATAAATATCACAGATGGAACAGATGCGCAGAATCCAAAACCTTGGGTAACAGGAACCAATGAGACAACTTTTTATTTAGAGGTCACAAATAAATCTCTCTCTGGAGTTCCTGCTGAAAATTATATATATTGTGCCCAGGCAACCGTATATAAAGAACTTGTTGGCTCAGTTGTACGTACAACAATAGAAGCAAAAGGGTATAATACATGTGACGAATTGAGCCCACGTCGAGTAGAACGAGGTTTGATAGTACAATATGAATCTTAATTATGGATACGAGAGAGGCACAGATACGAATGAACCAACTATATCAACTGATTCAATATCATAGAGATTTATACTATCAAAAACAATCTCCTGAAATATCTGACGAGGCATATGATGCATTAGAGAAAGAGCTGTATTCATTAGAAAAAAAGTTTCCTGAGTTTAAAAAAGATATTTCTCCAACACAAAAAGTAGGAGGGTTTGCAGATAGTTTATTTACATCAGTAAAACATAAAATTCCTCAATGGTCTTTTAATAATGCCTTTTCAAAAGAAGATATAATTGATTTTGATAAGAGGGTAAAAAACTTTTTATATAAAGACTTGGAAGAAAATGTGCAAATTGATTATGTTACCGAACTTAAAATAGATGGTCTTAAAATTGTAATTGAATATAATAACGGAAAATTAATTCAAGCAGCGACACGAGGTGATGGTGTTGTTGGCGAGGATGTTACTGCGAATGTATTAGAGATTAAAGACATCCCTCATACGATAAAGGAGAAAAAGAATATTATTGTTGAAGGTGAAATTTATTTATCAAGAAAGCAATTTGAAAAAATAAATCACGATTTGCAAGTAAAACAAGAAAAAGTATATGCAAATCCTCGCAACTTAGCATCAGGAACGTTAAGGCAGTTAGATCAAAAAATTGTTAAAGAAAGGAAACTTTCAGCATTTATCTATGATCTTGCTTATGCTCCATTTGAAATTGAAACTCAAGAAAAAGAATTGAAATATCTAGAATCTATAGGGTTGCCTGTTTCAAAAAATAGAAAGGTATGCAAAACAATAGATGAACTAATGCAATTTTGGAATGTATGGAATAAGAAGAGAAATAGTAATGAGTTTGATATAGATGGGACAGTTATTAAAGTTAATAATAGAGGATATCAAGAATTGCTAGGTTATACAGGAAAAGCTCCAAGATTCGCTATTGCTCTTAAATTTCAAGCAGAAGAAGTAACAACAATTATTGAAGATATCGCATTTCAAGTTGGTCGTACTGGAATAATTACACCAGTTGCTCATCTTAAACCTGTACTTGTTTCTGGTTCAATAGTATCAAGAGCAACACTCCATAATGAAGATGAAATAAAAAGATTAGATGTCCGTGTTGGTGATACTGTTGTATTAAAGAAAGCTGGAGATGTTATCCCTAAAATTATTTCTGTTGTAAAAGAGCTTAGACCTAAAAATACAAAAGTATTTGTTTTTCCTAAAAGGATTCCTCAATGTGGAGGGGATGGAAGTATTGAACGAATTCCAGGAGAAGTTGCATATCGATGTGTTGAGAAAAATTCTTATGAATTACAAAGAAGAAAACTTCATTATTTTGTATCAAAAGTTGCTTTTGATATTGAAAACATGGGACCAAAGGTTATAGATGTTTTACTCGAAGAAAACTTGATACAAACTCCTGTTGATATATTTACCTTGGAGAAAGGAGATATTCTAAGTTTGCCTCGATTTGGTGAAAAGTCAGTACAAAATATGTTTGATTCAATTGAAAAAGCAAAGAGTGTGTCTTTTGCTCGATGCATAACAGCACTTAGTATTACTGGTGTTGGAGAAGAGACTGCTATTTTGCTTGCAAATACATTTAAAAACTTTTCTAATTTACAAAAAGCAACTCTTGAAGATATAGAAAAAATTCACGGTATTGGTTCTGTTGTTGCTCTTTCTATACGAGATTGGTTTGATGATGTTGAAAATTCAAAAATGCTTTCCGAACTTCTTACTCATATTAAGATTGTAGAAGAAAAAAAGACTTCAGTAAAACTTGAAGGGAAAACATTTGTTTTTACAGGAACATTACATACTATTTCAAGAGATCAAGGAAAAAAGATTGTAAAAGACAACGGTGGGTTAGTATCAAGCACTGTATCCAAAAAAACTGATTACATAGTTGTTGGTGATGATGCTGGTTCTAAATTAGATAAAGCAAAAAAGCTTGGAGTACAGACTATTTCAGAAGAAGAATTCTTGAAGCTTGTATAGGTTTATCAAAACAAAAATATCTTTAAGAGTTAGGGCTCATTTTTAAATAACTTTTGAAGATATTTTTGTTTTAATGACATATTCTGTGATTTTTGCTAGTATAGCCCTATGAATAGTAAAGATATTAAGCATTTAGCAACTCTCTCAAGACTTCATCTAAATGATGATGAGATTGATGCATACACAAAACAATTCGATGAGATTGTTGCCTATGTAGATAAAATTAAAGAAGTGACATCTGATTCCGACTCCGAAGTTATTGAATCTAATGAGGTTAAAAATGTGCTAAGAGAAGATATCGTAAGATCATATCAAAACCCAGAACAAATAATTAACGAAGCTCCTTCTCATCAAGATAATTTTGTTAAAGTTAAAAAGATTTTAAATCAATAATTTATGAGTCATACACATCTTACAATTGAAGAAATAAATACAAAACTTATTTCAAAAGAACTCACAGTTGCAGAACTTGTTGATGCATATCTTTCTACTATTTCTGAAAAAAATAAAGAACTCAATGTATTTATCAAGATACATACTGATTTTATTAAGGAGCAAATTGTCCATGCTCAAGCAATGATTGATTCAGGTAAAGCAACTGTACTTACAGGTATTCCAATTGCAATCAAGGATAATATTCTTATTAAAGGTGAAGAAGTAAGTGCTGCTTCAAAAATTCTAGAAGGGTATAAAGCAACATATGATGCAACTGTTATATCTAAATTAAAAGAACAAGGTGCAATCCTTATTCCACGAGCTAACATGGACGAGTTTGCTATGGGAGGTTCTACCGAATTTTCTGCATATGGAGTAACTAAAAATCCATTTGATACAAATCGTGTGGCAGGAGGTTCATCAGGAGGAAGTGCGGTTGCTGTTGCATCAGGAATGTCTGCGCTTGCACTTGGTTCTGATACGGGAGGTTCTATTCGACTTCCTGCTTCATTTTGTGGAATTGTTGGGCTTAAGCCAACATACGGAAGTGTTTCTCGAAATGGACTCATGGCAATGGCAAGCTCATTTGATGTAATTGGACCTTTTTCACATACTGTAAAAGATTCAAAAATTCTTTTTGATGTAATTAAAGGAATTGATCCTCTTGATCAGACAACAGTTTTAAAAGAAATTTCAAGTGAAGTTAAAAAAATTGGAGTACCATATCATTTTTTAAAGTCAGGAATCGATCAAGACGTGCTTGAAGTATTTAATTCAAATATTGAAAAATTAAAATCGCAAGGGTATGAGATTGTAGATATTTCACTCCCAAGTTTTGAATATGCACTTTCTATTTATTATATTCTTGTTCCAGCTGAAGTTTCATCTAATATGTCTCGATATGACGGAGTTAAATTTGGTCAAAAAATTGAAGGTAAAGATTTGATTGATGACTATTTTCAAACAAGAGGAAAACTTCTTGGTGAAGAAGTAAAACGAAGAATTATGCTGGGAACATATGTATTATCAGCTGGATACTCCGATGAGTATTATAGAAAAGCGTGGACTGCACGAAACAAAATCAAAGATGAAGTTAAAAAAGTTTTTGAACAAGTTGATGTTATTGCGATGCCTGTATCACCGATGCCTGCATTTAAGATTGGAGAAATGTCAGCTGATCCTCTTAAGATGTATCTTGCTGATATATTTACTGTATCTGCAAACGTTGCTGGTGTTCCTGCAATTTCTATTCCTGCTGGAAACGTTGTACGAGAAGAAAAACAACTTCCTGTTGGATTACAACTTCTTGCGCCATGGCACGGGGAAGAAAGACTCTTTAATGTCGGACAAAAGTTTGAAAAATAAAATATCTTTAAAAGATGAAATCTCAAGATCTCTATATACACGAACTTGATATCTTAAGAATGTTTGCGGCCGTTGCTGTTGTTATTTTTCATTTCGGAATATGGTCATATCCATTTCGTATTGGATTAATAGAGCCTATATTTCAGAGTGCTAATATTGCAGTAGGTTTCTTCTTCTTTCTTTCGGGCTTTATTTTGGTGTATGTAAGTAGAGAAAATTTTAAAAAGTATAGTTTTGATATTAAAAATTTTTATAAAAAACGATTAGTTAGAATACTACCAGCTTATTTTTTGGCGATGTTTTTAATGGGGTTGGTGTACCCACTTCATTTTGGGTTTTTCCCTGATATAAAGCATTTTATTTTAGAAATTTTATTACTTCAATCTTGGATACCTGGTTCTGTTACAAATGTTAATTTTGTTGCTTGGTCTCTATCTGTTGAAATTTTCTTTTACCTACTTTTCCCATTGTTATTTAAGATGTTAATTAAAAATTCAAAGACTTTTGTTACTCTCGCATCTGCTTTTTGGGTCATAACAAATGTGTTTGTACTTCTCTCTGCTTTTAGTTTTAATCAAGATAACATCACTATTAATCAGTTTACAAAGTTTTTTCCATTATTCCATCTTAATATCTTTATGTTCGGAATGTTTTTTTCAAAACTTTTTATTACAAAAAATGTATTTGTTTTAAAACTCCAGAGCCCAATAGTTTTTATTGGTACAATACTATTTTTTATTATATATGCTCAATTAGTACCTAATCAGATGTTAATTGGTCAACATGATGGTTTACTATTGCCATTATTCATTACTCTTGTTTTTGGAGTTTTCTCTCTGAAAGGAGTATATAAGAAGATTTTAAACAACAGACTGTTTATGTTGCTTGGTAAAGCAAGTTATGGAATCTATATTTATCAGGTTGTTATCTACTATTTTATGTATTGGTTTTATAAAAAGATTGGAGTTTTTGATTTACTTAAAGAAGAAGGAAGGTTTTTTGTTTTTTTAGTAGTCTTACTTTTTGCATCAGTCTTGTCTTATGAGTTTTTTGAGAAAAAAATTAGAAATCTTTTAATTAAACATAAAATATAGAGTGAATAAGGAACCTTTAATGTTGGACAAAAGTTTGAGATACTATAAGTAATGGCAGAAATAAAAAAAGATGCACCAAAAGATGACAGACATTGGTTTATTGCTTTTTTTCCTGTAATTGCTTTATTATTTTTGATAATTCTCGGTTCGCGGATGAGTGGCGAAACAATCTTTGGAGAGAAAATCAAAAATGTAGAAAATGATCCAATTGCAAGTAAGAGAAATATTTTTAGTATATATGAATGGATTGGGACTGGTCCACTTGGAGAAGATATACGAATTATAAATACAGAAAAAGTATCTGTTCGTAATCAGCCTGCAGGAGCAATTGTTGGTACACAAAACAAATTACAAACAGGTGTATTGCGAGAAGGTCCAGTTTTGATGTATGACATTGTATGGTGGGGTATTGACTATAAAGATGCACCAGATGGTTGGGTTGCACAAGAATCTATTTCTTCAAAAATAAAGACAGTACGTTTTTTTAATATTATTCCCATTACATACGGTTTCTATAAGCCAATAGGGTATATATTATTGGTAATTTTATTAATACTATTTCTATATTACAAGTTTGGTCTTACAAAAGAGGAGGATATATGGAGAAAAAAACTAGAATTGAAAAGAGAACAATATAAAGAAAAAGAGATTCCTCTCAAAGAAGCTATTGAGCAAAAGCCTGATGTTGAAGAAATACCTGGATTTCAAACAGAAGAAATTATGCCTGTTGAATTACTAGAACAACAGGGGAGATGGCAACATATT
Source organism: uncultured Candidatus Saccharibacteria bacterium (assembly GCA_964507955.1). Lineage (GTDB taxonomy): Bacteria > Patescibacteriota > Minisyncoccia > Phycocordibacterales > JAACPR01 > JAULZV01. Next base: position 35,953 of record CAZDRR010000002.1, read on the forward strand.
CAAGATTTAATTAAATCTTATAATATGAATGATTGGCGCCAAGCTATTATTGAGGCAGATATTATTCTTGAAGAAATGTTAGAAAAGATGGGGTATGATGGAGTTACTATTGGAGATAAATTAAAAAATGTTGAGAGATCAGACTTTATTACTCTTGATAAGGCGTGGTCAGCTCATAAGGTTAGAAATCAGATTGCACATGATGGTTCTAATTTTAAACTTACACGAGAAGTTGCGGAGAAGACAATCAAAGATTTTGAAGATGTGTTTAAAGAGTTTTATTATATTTAGTTAAACAAAAACACTGCGAAATTTTTCTGTTGTAGGACCCGGCTATTACACCACCCAGACTCCAGAAAAATTTCGCAGTGTTTTTTATTCTAAATTTCAGAAACTTTAAAATCTACGGGTGCATTCTTCAAATACTCTTGGATTTTCTCTTGTGTAAGAAGACCTGCTTGTGCTCCGATGTACTGCACAACTGACATTGAATTAATTGGACCCCAGAGCAAGGCTTCTTCAATTGGTTTTCCAAGGGCGATTGCTGATGTAATTGTTGAAGCAAAAGAATCACCAGCACCGGTTCTATCTATTGGTTCTTTTGGATCTGGGTATGGGGGAACAAATAATGTTTTGCCTTCGTATAATGTATACGCACCATTTGGTCCATCTGTAATAATCGGAATTTGAGGTCCTAATTCTTTTATTTTTTGTAAAAGAATCTTGATATCTTGTTCTTGTGTATTAAGGATTCTTTGGGCTTCTTCTTTATTACAAAAGAATAAATATGTATGGGCATATAATTCTTTTAAATTTTCATACCCTAATTTCATCTGAAATGTTCCTGGTTGAAACGCGAGTTTTACAGAAGAATTATTTTTTAAATACTCTGAAATTACTTTATGAAAAGGAAGGGAATTTTCAGCAAGAGAACTTAAATAGATAAACTTAGGTTTTGAAATCTTTGGAAGAGAATAAGGGAATTCGGTATGTTTTACAAGTATTGTTCTCTCTGCTCCTAAACGAAGCACATAATGATAATTTGATTTTAAATTTTTGTGAATAAAAATATACTTTGTTCCTACTCCTACTTTCTTTAATGATTGTATTTGTTCTTTTCCAAAACTATCATCTCCAACATTTGATATGAGGGCAGATTTTAGTCCAAGTCTGTGTGCTGCAACAGATGCATTTGCACTATTACCAACCGCAGGAACAACAACGACATCTTTAAATGGAAGTTTGTCTCCAAATTTCATGCAGAGCTCTTTGTCTCCTTTAGGATTATCTGTTTCTACCCATGCTTGATCAAGTTCAATAAATGCATCAGTTACAATATCTCCAATACCAATAAAATCTAATTTTCCAAAGTTAAACATATGAAGATTATATCATAAAAGTTATTAGCTCTTAGTTAATAGCTTTGTTATACTGATGTATATGACACTTAAAGAAGTAATTTTGGACGCTCAGGCACGTAAAGTAGCAATCGGGCATTTTAATGTATCTAATTTAGAAGCAGTTCATGCGATCAAGTACGCTGTGCAAGAAACCGGTTTTCCTGCAATTATTGGTGTGTCTGATAATGAAGAAGAATTTTTTGGACAAGATGAAATTGTCGCACTTGTAAAACTATATCAATCCCAAGGTTTACCTATTTATCTTAATGCCGATCATGCGTATTCTGTTGAACGAGCAAAGAAGTGCATTGACGCAGGTTTTGATTCTGTTATTTATGATGGAGCAGAATTATCTCATGAAGAAAATATTAAAAATACAAAAGAAGTTGTAGACTATGCAAAGTCAAAAAACTCAAACTGTTTAATTGAAGCTGAAATTGGATTTATAGGTAAATCATCTAATTTGATGGATTCTATTCCAGAAGGGACTGCTTTAGAACAATTTTTGACAAAACCCGAAGAAGCAAAAGCATTTGTAGATGCAACCGGTGTGGATTTATTAGCTCCAGCAGTTGGAAACATTCATGGAATGCTTAAAAATATGAAACAACCAAATCTTGATATTGGGCGAATTGAGAATATCTCAAAAATAACAGGAATCCCACTTGTACTTCATGGTGGTTCTGGAATTAGTGTCGATGATTTTAAAAAAGCAATTGCGTGTGGTATGTGTATTGTTCATATTAATACTGAGATACGACTTGCATTTAAGACTGCACTCGAGAAGGGTATTGCAGATAATGTTGATCAAGTTGCTCCATACAAGATTTTAAAGCCAACACAAGATGCAATGAAACAAGTTATTATTGAGAAATTAAAAATATTCAATAATGTTTAAAGAAATTTTTATTTCATTACAAAAACAAATACAAGGTGATGTTGTATATGATGAGAATACTTTACAAAAGTATAGCCATGATACTTCTTTATTTGAAATAAAACCTCTTGCTGTTGTATATCCAAAAAATTCTTTGGATATTGCATCAATTGTTAAATTTGTTCAAGATAATAAATTTACAATTCCAAATATTTCAATTACTGCTCGAAGTGGAGGGTCTGATATGACAGGTGGTGCAATCGGACAAGGATTAATTATTGATGTAACCAAATACATGAATTCATTTGAAATATTTTCAGATGAATTGTATGCACAAATTCAACCAGGTGTTTTTTATAGAGATTTTGAACCACAAAGTCTTAAAAGTAATCTTATTATGCCGGTATATCCTGCATCAAGAGATCTTGCCGCTTTTGGTGGAATGATTTCAAATAATTGTGCTGGAGAAAAATCTCTTTTGTATGGTCAAATGAGAAATTTTGTTGAGAGTGTTACATGTATTCTTTCAAATGGAAGAGAGTATGAATTTAAAGAAATCTCATTCAACGAAGTAGAACAAATAATTAATGGTAATGATGAATTTTTGTCTGGAATTTACAGAAGAATATTTCATCTTATTGATCAAAATTATAATTTTATACAAGAAGCAAAACCTAAGACCAAAAAGAATTCGTCGGGATATGCTTTGTGGGACGTCATGAATAAAGAAAAACAAACATTTAATCTTGCACAGTTGATTGTTGGATCACAAGGAACACTTGGTTTAGTTACAAACTCAAGAGTAAGACTTGTACAAGAAAAAAGATTTAAGAAAATGATAACAGTATTTTTGCCGAGTTGGAATAAGTTACCTCAATTAGTAAATTCAATTCTACCGTATAGACCAGAATCGCTTGAAGTTTTTGATGATACAACTCTTAAACTCGGACTTAGGTTTTTTCCTCAAATTGCAAAGCGGGTAGGTAAATCACTCTTTTCGTTCATAGTCGGATTCATTCCGGAGTTTTTTATTGGAGTTAGGATGCTTGGGCTTCCAAAATTAATAATGATTATTGAGCATACTGCAGATACCCAAGAAGAGCTTGATGAAAAAGTAAAAAATACAGAAACTGCACTCAAAAACTACAAGGCACTATTTAGAACAATCCATGATGAAAAAGAGGGTGAGAAATATTTTGTTGTACGAAGAGAAAGCTTTAATTTATTACGAGAAAAGGTAAAAGGAAAAAACACAGTTCCGTTTATTGAAGATTTTTGCGTACAACCAGAAAGTCTTCCTGAATTTTTACCAAAACTTTTGGCAATATTAAAAAAGAATAAAATAAATATAAATATTGCAGGACATGCAGGAGAGGGTAATCTTCATATTATTCCTCTTATGAATTTAAAAGATGATAAAGAACGAGGGAAAATAATTCCTGTTGCTCAAGAGGTTTATAGATTAGTCCTCTCTTATAGGGGCACCATTACAGCTGAACATAATGATGGAATTATTAGAACACCATTTCTTAAAGATATGTATGGTGAAAGAATGAATCTTTTATTTAAAGATATTAAAAATATTTTTGATGTAAATAATATATTTAACCCCGGCAAAAAGGTTGGTGGGACACTGGAGGATGTGAAGAAGTGGATGAAGAGAGGGTAATTTTATGAATTATTTTCTTTAAGAAAAAGGTTTTTTAGAAAGCACCTATATGCAAAAAGAGCGGGAAATTTCAAAAGGATACAACCTTTTTGCATATAGGTGCTTTTCTCTAAAAAAGGCTGGATATATTGCCTTTTCTCAAAAATTCTGTATACTGCAAGGACTATGTTAAAACTTAAAGCAGTAAAACGAGATGTAGCAGAAAAGCCAGAAGAAATTAGAGAATCTGGCGCTATTCCTGCTGTATTTTATGGTCCAAAAGAATCTTCACAAGCAATTACTGTGAAGGCATTAGAATTTGATAAGGTATTTAAGGAAGCAGGAGAATCAACAGTTGTTGTTCTTGATGTAGATGGAACAGAGCACGAAACTCTTATTCATGATGTTGCGTATCATCCGGTGCGAGGAAATGTAGCTCATGTTGATTTTTATGTAATTGAAAAAGGGAAGAAAGTACAAGTTAATGTTGAGCTTGTATTTGAAGGAGTTTCTCCTGCAGAAAAAACTCTTGGTGGAACACTTGTAAAGGTTATGCATGAAGTTGAAATTGAAGCTATGCCTAAAGATCTTCCTCATGAGATAGTTGTTAGTGTAGAATCACTTGTAGATTTTGACTCAAAAATTACAGCTGGAGATATTATTATGCCTGCTGGTGTAACACTTCTTACAGATCCTGAAGAGGTAGTTGCTCTTGTACAAGAAGCAAAAGAAGAATCTGATGAACCAAGTACACCAATTGACATCTCATCTATTGAAGTAGAAAAGAAAGGAAAGAAAGAAGAAGCTGCTGAATAATTAAGATTAAATAAAAGCGCGGACCCACAGGGTCCGCGCTTTTATTATGGTTTAACCTGTGTTTTTTTGATATACTAGTAAGACATATGAAATTAAAGAGTTTTTTGAGTTTGTTTATTTTTCTTATTGCTAGTTTTTTAATTATTGGTACTACGTATGCTCAATCAGAAGAAGAACTTAAGAAAGAGCTTGAAAAAACAGAACAAGAAATAAAAGAACAAGAAGCTAAACTTAATCAACAAAAAGTAAAATCCAATCAAATTCTAGGTGAAGTTAATAAGTTGACAGGCCAAATTAAGACAGTACAAAAAAATATTGATGCAAAAAATTCTATAATTAAAGAAATTGGTTCGGACATAAAATTAAAAGATCAGACTGTGTCTCAACTTAATAATAAATTAGATCGAAGTACAGAAGTACTAGCGGAGCTGGTTCGTGCAAAAAATAAAATTGATGATGTGTCCTTATTTGAGATTGTTACAACTAATGAAAATCTTTCAGATTTTTTTGTGAAGGTAGATTCTGTTGCACGAATACAAACCACTGTGGATGATCTATTGGATAAAATAAGGGAGTTAAGAGGACTTACTGAAGAAGAAAAGAAAAAATTAGAGGAGAAAAAATATAGAGAACAGGAAATTAAAGCGAAGATTGAAGTCGAGAAAAAACAAGTTGCTGTAAAACAGAGTGAACAAAAAGATTTATTAGCTGCATCTAAGGCCGTAGAACAGACTCATGAACAAGAACTTGCCGCAAAAAGAGCAAAAGCAGCTGCGATAAGAAGTGAACTGTTTAAACTACGTGATACCGGAAGTATTACATTTGAACAGGCTTTACAATATGCAAAAACAGCATCTCGCGTTACGGGGGTTAGAACAGCATTTATTCTAGGTATTCTTAAACAAGAAACAAACATCGGACAATATCTTGGTTCTTGTGTAATTACAGATCTTGATAGTGGGGCGACAAAGAGTGTAAAGAGTGGAACTGTATTTGATAACGGAATTCATCCTACAAGAGACTTGCCAGTACTTCAGTCTCTTCTCAAAAGGCTAGGGCGGGATCCTCTTAATACTTTAGTATCTTGTCCACAAGGATATGGATACGGTGGTGCTATGGGGCCTTCTCAATTCATACCATCTACATGGGTTATGTATGAAAGTAAAGTTGCCCAAGCACTTGGGGTTACAAATGCTGATCCATGGAACCCTCAACATGCAATCATGGGAACAGCACTACTTTTGAGAGATTTAGGAGCTGGTTCACAAACATATTCTTCTGAATTTGAAGCAGCTGGACGTTATTATGCAGGGGGAAATTGGGCGACTGCAGGACAAGCTTATGCAACAAGTGTACTTAATCACGCGGCTACATTCCAAGCAAATTCTGACTTCTTGGATACAGTACAATAGTCTTAAAGTGGATATAATTCATTGACTGGGTCAAGGGAAATACTTTACAAAATCAGGGTTTTTGATATAGTACTACAACTATGAAAAAAGATATTCATCCAACATATCACGCGAATGCAGTAACCACATGTGCATGTGGCGCCGCTTTTGCTGTTGGTTCTGTTAAGGAAAAACAAGAAATTGAAATTTGTTCAAAATGCCATCCGTTTTATACGGGTCAAGAAAAAACAATTGACTCTGCAGGACGAGTTGAGAAGTTTAAGGCTCGAATGGCAAAATCAAAGAACTAACTTTACAAAAGCGGCAAGGCGAAGCCTTGCCGCTTTTGTATTTAATCTATATGACATACGAAGAAGCATTACAACACAAAGAAAATCCAAGGGTTCAATACTTCGTTTGCGAACTTGAACGACTTGAGAAATCAAAAGAGGATACTCAAGAGCTTTTTAATAATCCTGATATGAGAGAACTTGCTGAAGAAGAACTCAAATCTATTGCTGAACAACAAAAGAATCTTTTATTACAAATTGAAGATAATTTAAAAAAAGAACAAGAGGAAGAACAATTCCCGAATGAAATTATTCTTGAAGTACGAGCTGGTGCCGGTGGAGACGAAGCATCTATTTTTGCATATGAACTTGCACAGATGTATCAACGATATGCTGAGAAACAAGGGTGGTCAGTTATGAAATTGGAAGAATCTTTAAGCTCTGTTGGTGGATACAAAGAGGCAACTTTTGAAATACGTGGACAGGATGTATATAGAAAACTAAGATTTGAAACAGGCGTACATCGAGTACAGCGAATTCCAAAAACAGAGAGTAAAGGTAGAGTTCATACTTCAACTGCATCTATTGCTATTTTACCAATGAGAAAGAAAACAAAGATAACTCTAAGACCAGAAGATCTTGAGATTGAAACATCACGTTCAGGAGGGAAAGGAGGACAAAATGTAAATAAGGTTGAAACAGCTGTTCGAATCGTTCATAAACCTACCGGATTTGATGTTCGATCTACTGCTCAACGAAGTCAGATTAAGAATAAAGAAACTGCACTCGCTATTCTTACGGCTCGAGTAGAACAATATTATGAAGAAATTGAAAATGCTAAATATTCAAATGAACGAAAAGAACAAATAGGAACCTCTGATCGTTCAGAAAAAATCAGAACATACAATTTTCCACAAAATCGAATTACTGATCATAGAATAAAAGAGTCGTGGCATAATATAGAGGGTATTATGGCAGGTGGTCTGGATGATATTGTTGAGGCATTTGCTAAATTCTAATTTTTTTGGTACTATCCACCTACATGAAATCAGTAAATACAGACAATAAAAAAGCTATCGAATCAATGCTCTCAGTAGGAGCACATTTTGGATATGCAAAATCACGCCGACATCCTTCAACCAAATCTTTTATTGCAGGAAGTAAAAATGGCTATGAAATTATAGATTTAGAAAAAACAGCTGAGCATCTTGAAAAAGCTCTTGCTTTTGTTTCAGATATTGCAAAAGATAGAGGACAAATTCTGTTTGTTTCAACAAAAAAAGAATTTGCACCAGTTATTAAAGATGCAGCACTCTCAATTGATCAACCTTATGTAATCGGTAGATGGATTGGTGGAACACTCACAAACTTTGAAGAAATTACAAAACGAGTAAAAAGACTTGAATCTCTCCTTGAACAAAAAACAAAAGGTCTTCTTGCAAAATATACAAAAAAAGAAAGACTTCTTATTGATAGAGAGATAGAAGATCTAGAGGAAAGATTTGGTGGTATTACAAATATGAAGTTTAAACCTAAAGCTGTATTTGTAATTGACAGTAAGCATGAAGATATTGCTGTACAAGAGGCTGTGAATGAAAAAATTTCAGTAGTTGGGGTAGCTAATTCTGATTGTGATATTGATGTATTAACATATCCTATTATTGCAAATGACTCTTCAATTAAGAGTGTTAAGTTTTTCGTGTCACAAGTTGTAGAAGCTTACAAAAGTTCAAAAGTAGAAAGACGGGCTTAATTTTAGTAGTTCTAACAGACATATAATATGAGTATTTCAACAGAAGTAATTAAACAATTGCGAGACGCAACAGGTGTTTCTATTATGCAATGTAAAAAGGCGCTTGAAGAAGTTGATGGTGACATTGAAAAGGCAAAAGTTATTTTGCAAAAGTATAGTAAAGCTGCTGCAGATAAAAAATCAGATAGAACTCTTGGAGCGGGCGCAATAGCTTCTTATATTCATCAGGGTGGAAAAGTTGGTTCGCTTGTTGAATTGATGTGTGAGACAGACTTTGTTTCAAAAAATGAAGAATTCCAATCTCTTGCAAAAGACATAGCAATGCACGTTGCTGCTCTTGCACCTCAATTTCTTAGAAAAGAAGATATAAAAGAAGAGGATATGATTGCTGCAAAAGAAGTATATAAAGAAGAAATTGAAGGAAAGCCAGAGGAGTTAAAAGAAAAAATTCTTCAAGGAAAACTGGACGCATATTTCAATGAAAAAACTCTTCTTGAACAAGCTTTTATTAAAAACCCTGAAAAAACAATCAAACTTATGTTGGATGAAGCAATTCAAAAGTTTGGAGAAAAAGTTGAAATTACTCGATTTACTAGATATTCAATCTAAAAGATATTAGCTAGAGGTTAATCTCTTTAGCTTATTTTATGGTAGTAGAAATTACATTGATTATAGTTTCATCGAGCATACTATTTTTAGTCTATTTTTCTAGAGTAAAAAATAATGGTTTAAAGACGTTTTTATTTTCAGAAAATTTTCTTAATTCAGCAGATGAAAAAATCTTTGATTTTGTTAAATTTGTATTTAAGATGTATTCTCTCTTGGAACAAAATGTGACAACATTTGTATCTAAGATTCCACATAAAGTTGCTCATACCATTCATGAAGCATCTCATTCTTTGGCTGTAAAGAGTAGTAAATGGGTTGATAAGATTACCCATAAAACCACAAAATAGGTGGATTTGAAATACTTCACAAAATTAAATAAATCGGTTAGAATGTCCTGTATTAAGCCACTTTAGCTCAGTTGGTAGAGCAGCCGTTTTGTAAACGGCAGGTCGTCAGTTCAAGCCTGACAAGTGGCTCCAAAATCACATGCAAACAGATAAATACTATTTAAAAGTTGCTCATGCTCGCGATCTTACAGGTAGAGATAGGATTATTTACAGGATTTTTGAAATGATACCCGGACTCTTAACTTGGGGAACTTTTGTCTTAATTGTATTGTTATCAATTTTTAAACCTGTTTGGGCGGCGATATTTATTATTGCTTTTGATTTATATTGGCTTCTTAAAACCGCACACCTCTCATTTCACCATTATCATAATTGGAAACGACTTAAGCATAATATGCAAGTTGATTGGCAAAAAATGCTTGAAGGAATCAAATATGAGCATTTCTATCACATGATTATTTTGCCTTATTATACAGAGGGACTTGAAGTTATTGAGGGAAGTGTAAAATCTCTTCTTGAATCAAAATATGATAGAAAGAAAATGATTATCGTAATGGCATGTGAAGAACGTGCAGGTGAAGACGCATATCAATATTCAAAAATTATAGAACAAAAATATGCTCATGAGTTCGGACACTTTACAATCTCTGTTCATCCTAAGGATTTGCCTGGAGAAATAAAAGGTAAAGGTCCAAATATTAGTCATGCAGCAGAACATACTCGTGTTGAAATTTTAGACAAATATAATATACCGTACGAAGATGTTATTGTTTCGGCTTTTGATATAGACACTGTTGTCGGAGAACATTATTTCGGTTGCCTCACATGGCATTTTTGTACGCATGAGAATCCTTACAATGCTTCCTTTCAACCTATTCCTTTATATAACAACAATGTATGGCAAACACCAGCAATTTCTCGTGTTGCAGCGATGACAAGTACATTTTGGCAAATGATTCAACAAGAGAGGCCTGAAAAGCTTGTGACATTTTCTTCACATTCACTTGCATTTAAATCTTTATATGAAGTTGGATATTGGCAAAAAAATATGATTTCTGATGATTCACGAATCTTTTTCAATCTGTTCTTACTTAAAGATGGTGACTATACTGCTGTACCACTTTCATATCCTGTATCTATGGATGCAAATCTTGCACCAAAATGGACTCAAACAATAAAAAATATTTATAAGCAACATTTTAGATGGATGTGGGGTGTTGAAAATATTCCGTATCTTCTTTTTGGTTGTATGAAGAATAAAAAAATTCCGTTTAAGAAAAAATTTGAACACATTTTTGTTCAAGTAGAAGGTTTTTGGTCTCTTGCTACAAATCCAATTATGATTCTTGTTCTTGGATGGTTGCCAATTCTCTTGGGGGGACCAGAATTTAGAGATACTGTTCTTTCATATAATCTGCCACATATAACTCAAATTTTGATGACTATCGCAACATCTGGACTTCTTCTATCTGTTATTATTGCTGCTAGTTTGTTACCAAAAAGACCAAAGCATCTTGAGGGGAAGAAATACTTGTGGATTCCTCTTACATTGCAATGGGTATTTGTTCCATTTACAATTATATTGTTCGGATCATTCCCTGGAATTGATGCACAAACAAGATTAATGTTAGGTCGATATGTTGGAGCTTTTTGGGTTACGCCTAAACATAGAAAATAATGAAACCACTAACAAAAAAACAGAGATATCTTTCCATAACTATTCTTGCAATACTTTTTATTTTAGTAGCCCCAATAATTGTACTTTATTCTTTGGGTTATACATTTGATGAACAATTTACAATACAAAAAACAGGAGGAATTTTTATTCATTCTGATGTTGCTAATACATCAGTGTTTGTTAACAAGGATTTTTTTAAATCAAATGGAATTTTTATAAGAAATACTCTTATACAAGATTTAGTTCCTAATAAGAGATATTTAATAGAAGTTCACAAACAAGGATATCAAAGTTGGATAAAGGAGATTTATGTATACCCATCTATTGTTTCTGAAGGAAGTGTACTTATGTTACCTAATCAGTTTGAAAAAAGACAAATATTTAAATATGTTGATGAGGACGGTATTGCAACTTCTACTCCAACCATTAAGAATCAAACTAAGGCAAACAATCCAGAATTTATAACAATTTCTGAATTATTCGCTTCATCCACAAAAAATATTTCTGAAAAAAATATTCAAGTATCTACAATAAATGCTTCATCAACAACAAAGCAGAAGAGTAAAATAGAGTTGTTTTTTGAGAGCTTAAAAATTAAGGACTATACAAAATTAAAAAACCTTATTGTTAACGGTGAAGAATCTTCTTGGCTTGATGCGGGTAATATTAAACTATATTGGATGGACGATATTGTTTCAATTCCATATTACTATTGTAGTGGAGAAGAAGAACGAGTGTGCTCAAATGAAATAACACTTGATTGGAATGACGAAATTAAAAAATTTGAGTATCTTCCTGGAAGAAATGATGTTTGGATTGTGCTCACAAGTCATGGAATTTATGCAGTTGAAGTTGATGGAAGAACGCAAAGAAATATTCAAACGATTTATAAAGGCGAAAATGTTGATTTTCGTCTGACACAAACAGATAGACTTATTATCAAGGAGGGAAATTCTTTCTTTGAAATCAACCTATAAAATTTATTTTCTGCAGGTTGCATCCTTCTGGTTTTACATTAGAATAACTTTATAAACTATGGAAAAAAACGAAAATATAGGACATGTGCACCCTAATACAGCGATGATAGAAGGTATTGTTCAAATTTTTAAAGATATGGGGTTTGAAGTTGTAGAAGGTCCAGAGATGGAAGATGAATGGCATAATTTTGATGCATTGAATGTTCCTAAAGATCATCCTTCAAGAGATATGCAGGATACGTTTTGGCTTAGAAATTCAATGTTGCTTAGAACACATACTTCAAGTGTACAAATTAGGTATATGGAAAAACATAAACCACCTTTTGCTATTGTTGCTCCAGGAAAAGTTTTTAGAAATGAAGCTACTGACCGAACACATGAAGCGCAATTTTTTCAATTTGAAGCACTTGTAGTTGGAAAAGATATTACTGTGGCAAATCTAAAATATTATCTTGAAACATTCTTAAAGCATGTGTTTGATGAAGAAGTTGAGATTAGGTTGCGACCAAGTTTTTTTCCTTTTGTAGAACCTGGATTTGAAGTTGATATGAGGTGCAGTGTGTGTAAAGGAGAGGGATGTCCTACATGTAAGCACTCAGGTTGGATAGAACTTCTTGGGGCAGGACTCGTACACCCAAATGTTTTAGAATCAGTTGGTGTTGATAGTAAAGAATGGTCAGGTTTTGCTTTTGGTGTTGGTCTAGATCGAATTGTAATGATGAAGACAAAGCTTGATGATATTAGAAATCTCTATACTGGAGATTTGCGAGTAATAAGACAATTTTAATATATGAAAATTTCCTACAATTGGTTACAAGAATATTTTGAAAAACCACTCCCTAACCCAAAAGACTTGGCAGATTTACTTAATTTACGAGCACTTGAAGTAGAAGAAATTGAAGAAAAAGATGGTGATAGTATTTTTGAAATAAAAGTTACTCCTAATCGGGCACCTGATTGTTTAAGTCATATTGGAATAGCAAAAGAGGTTGCAATACATACAAAAATTCAAACATCTTTTAGACAGGTAGAACAAACAAAACAAGATTTTCAAACAACATGGAAAGTAGAAGCTTCTTCTGATTCTTGTGTAAGATATATGATGTGTGAAGTGCAAAATGTAAAAGTAGAAGAATCTCCTTTAGAGCTTAAACTTAAACTTGAGTCAATTGGACAACGATCCATAAATACAATTGTAGATATTACAAATCTTGTAATGTATGAAATAGGACAGCCAATGCACGCATTTGACTCTTCAAAATTAGATGGAAAAGTTATTAAGATTGCATCTCCTAAAGATATACATTTTGTGACATTGGATAATAAAGAAGTGGAACTTACTTCTGAAGATTTTACTATTCAAGATGAGAAAGATAACCTTGCTATTGCAGGAGTTAAGGGTGGTAAAAAGGCAGAGGTAGATTCGAATACAAAAAATATTATTTTAGAAGCAGCAAATTTCTTCCCAGTAAAAGTTAGAAAGACATCAAGGAGAACTAATATACAAACAGATTCTTCTAAAAGATTTGAAAATGGTCTTACTCCAAAATTAACAGAAAAGGCAATTCAACTTGCAAGTCACTATATTAAAATATATGCATCAGATAATTCAACAAAGTTTTCAAATATTATTGACATATATCCTGATCCAATTTTAGAAAAAAAGACTATTCAATTAGATTATAAAAATATTTCAAAAAAACTAGGGATAGATATTTCAAAAGAGGATTTAGAAAATACACTTAAAGTACTAGAAATAGAATTTACTGTTTCAAGTGACTTATTGTATATGCTCCACGTACCATATGAACGATTAGACCTTAATCTTGAAATAGATATTATTGAAGAAATTGGTCGTGTGTATGGATATGAGCATATTAAACCTACAGTATTAAATTTAGAACCTAATTTGAATGTTTCTGTCTACGATAAGATTGCAACAATAAAAACAATCCTTATTAAGAATGGATTTGACGAGGTTATAACATATTCGTTCGGCAAAAAAGGTGACATCTCTGTTGTTAAGCCTCTTGCAAAAGATAAATCTTATTTGAGAAAAAATTTAATAGTAGGATTAACGGATGCGCTTGAACTTAACTTCAAAAATAAAGATTTGTTTGCAGTAGATACTATTAAGATCTTTGAGGTGGGACATGTGTTTACGGAACAAGGAGAAAAGACTGTGCTTGGTATAGGTATTAAGACATCTAATAAAAAGAATAAAATAAAAAATATTTTAGATGAAACAATTAAAGATATTTCTTCTGTAATTGGATGTGAAATAAAAGTTAATCTGCTTGATCAACAAGAGATTATTGAAATAGAACTAGATGAAATACTCTTAAAGGATTTTAATATTAATAATGAATTACATGAGTTAGGTTCTGTTATATATCAACCATTCTCTTTGTATCCATTTATGTCTAGAGATATTGCAGTATGGGCAAAAAATACAAAAACAAAATCTGATATAGAAAATATTATTACAAACTTAGGTACGGACTTGTTAATAAGATATGATTTGTTTGACGAATTTAGCAAAGATGATAGAACATCCTATGCTTATAGATTAGTATTCCAATCATCTGACAGGACTCTTACTGATGAAGAGATTAATCCGATCATGGATAAAATTTATACTACATTGCAATCAGATTCTGACTTTGAAATTAGATAATATTTTGTAATAAAAAAACTCACCCCGCTAGTTTTGATAGCGGGGCTGTTCACAAGTTTCGGCAGTACTCTGCCTACTTCTCGGGGAATGGTCCGTGGTAGCCACGGCGCAGCGGAATGGACTGGATGGACTTTTGGTCCAGTGTGAAGGCAAGTGGTCTTGCGACAAAGCTCGCTAACAGAAGAAAGTAACCGATAGCTCGTAGCTCAATGAGCAAGGCTGAAATGCCTATCATATAGATTGGAACCAGCAGAAGGAGAGCGGCTGAGATTCCATCGTCGTAGCCGAAGATTCTCATGTTCGGCCCCTTCTTCACATGAAGAATGAAGACGAAGATTGGCAGAAGTGCAAAGAATGCATCCAGGATTTTCATTGTCGTTCGGGGGTTTGTTGTTTGATGAACCGAAGTTCAATAAAATATTACAACTATAATTATATATGTCAAATAAAAGTGGATTTTAGGGCTATGTATAGCCCTAAAATCCACTTTTAATGATTTGGATATAGTCATTCATTTTGATATAATAATGGAACATATGGCAAAAAAAGAAAAAGGATACGGAGCAGATGAAATTAGAGTTCTTGAAGGTCTTGAACCTGTAAGAGTTCGACCTGGAATGTATATTGGAACAACAGGACCAGATGGATTACATCACCTAATCTGGGAAATTTTCGATAACTCAAGAGATGAAGCGATGGGTGGATATGCAAACAGAATCGAAATTGCTCTTTTGCCGGGCAACTATATTAGAGTCGTAGATAATGGACGAGGTATTCCTGTTGATAAACATAAGACTACAAAAGTTTCTGCTCTTGAAACTATTATGACAGTACTTCATGCCGGAGGTAAGTTTGGTGGAGAAGAAAGTGGCTACAAAGTATCTGGAGGTCTTCATGGAGTGGGTGCATCTGTTGTAAATGCACTTTCTGAACATACAGTTGCAGAAGTTCATAGAGATGGCGGAAGATTTGTTCAAGAATATGCACGAGGAAAAAAGAAAGCTGATGTTAAGAAAGTAAGTTCATCAGATATGAATGGGACAATTATTAGATTCAAACCAGATGATCAGATTTTTCCAAGTACAGAATTTTCATATGAAAGAATTGTGAATCATGTGAGACAACAAGCATATCTTGTAAAATCACTTGCTATTACAGTTATTGATGCACGAGAATACGCAGGAAAAATTGATTTAGATAAAATTTATTATATTGCCGATTCTGATGTAGAGGCACCTTCAAAAACTTTCTATTTTGAAGGAGGACTTAGATCACTTGTTGCATTTTATAATCAAATTCAAAAACCAGTTCACTCTAATATTTTTTATGCAGAAAAAGAATCTGATAATGTTATGGTTGAAGTTTCGCTCCAATATGTTGATGATATTTCTCCTAGAATAGTTGCGTTTGCTAACAATATTTATAACCCAGAAGGAGGTACACATATTACAGGATTTAAGACTGCTCTCACTCGAAACCTTAATAACTATGCAAAGAAGAATAAACTTCTCAAAGAAGGAGATTCATTTTCAGGAGAAGATGTTCTTGAAGGACTTACGGCTGTTGTTTCTATTAAGATGCCTGAGATTCAATTTGAAGGACAAACAAAAGCAAAACTCGGATCGGTTGAAGCACGAGGTGCTGTTGAAACAGTATTCTCAGATGCATTTAATGAATATCTTGAAGAGAATCCAGATGATGCAAAAGCAATTATAAATAAAGTATATCTTGCTCTTAGAGCTCGAAAGGCCGCTAAAGCAGCAAAGGATTCAGTGCTTAGAAAAGGTGCTCTTGAAGGAATGACACTTCCAGGAAAGCTTGCTGATTGTCAGACCAAATCTGCAGAAGAAGCAGAGCTCTTTATTGTAGAGGGAGATTCTGCTGGAGGTACTGCAAAAACGGGTAGAGATAGAAGAACTCAAGCAATATTGCCACTTAGAGGAAAGATTTTGAATGTGGAACGAGCACGACTTGATAAAATGCTTTCTTCAGAACAAGTACGAAATCTTGTGGTTGCTCTCGGGACAGCTATTGGAGATACCTTTGATATTACTAAACTCAGATATCATAAAATTATTATTGCAACTGATGCCGATGTTGATGGTTCACATATTAGAACTTTGATCTTAACACTATTTTACAGACATTTTAGACCAATTATCGATGGTGGTTATATATACATAGCACTTCCGCCACTATATAAAATTATGAAGGGTAAGGAAGTTATTTATGCATATTCTGATGAAGAAAAAAATAAAATTATAGGAAAGGAAGCCTCATCTTTGGATGAAATCCAAGAAGAAGAGGATATTGTAGAAGATGAAGATAATGCTGTTGCTAAAAAGACACCCAAGTTTAGAATTCAAAGATATAAAGGTCTTGGAGAAATGAATGCTGAAGAATTAAAAGAAACAACAATGGATGCTCGAAATAGAATTCTTAAACAAGTTACTGTTGATGACGCTGTATTGGCCGATCAAGTATTTGATATGCTTATGGGTACTGATGTTCCTGCTCGAAAGTCTTATATCGTTTCCAATGCAAAGAATGCAAATATTGATGTGTAGTGAGTTGTAAATATTAGTGTTTTACTTTTAGCAAAAGGCGGACCCTTCGGGTCCGCCTTTTGCTCTAGTTTTCTAGCAGTTTAATTATTTACTTCTAGAGTTTCTGATTCAGTATTATTATTTTCTCTTTCTTCGTCTACATCATCGTCTGAATCCACCTTAACTTTAATTGAATATCTTCCTTCATCTATGTTGTCAAAATCAGCAATGATTTCTATTGATTGTCCTGGTCTAAGTGAACTATATGTTTTTGATCTGTATGAATCATCATTATTATATGGAAGATTGTCTATTTCAAACCTCCAAGATCCAGAAGATTCGCCTCCTTGATTTTTGACTATAAATCTTACTGCAGCAGTATCGTTCTCATCAATTTCATCATCTTCAATAAATTTATTTCCAGAGATTCTACCTACTTCCATTGATTTTATGATTAGATCAGCATCTTCTTTGGAGTTATAAGAGCTTGAATTATTATTTGAATTTGATCTTGAACCAGAAATCACTACACTTGCTTTGTTGTTTGATTCATTTGATTCAGAAATTTTATTTAATGGATCTGCAACAACTTCAATCGTTTGTTTTGAATTATCTTGTCCATCAAATCTAACTGTTATTGCAAGACCTTGGTTTGCTGCAAGAGATGCTTGAATAGGTGATGAAATTGTTCTAGATGGATTTTCTGCGTCGGTATATGAGAATTCCCATGGGCCAGTAGAAGTATTTCCATAATTATATACATGTATTACAAAGGTAGATTGAGAATCAATAGCACCAATATATGTAATTGCAAGATCTTTAGTTGGTCTTGAGTAGGCTTGTGAGGATGTGTTTGAAGTATTTGTTTTTGTTGTTGTAATAGGTTTTGTTGTTACATTTGATCCTGATAGTGAACCATTTGCGTTAAAAGGATTAGATGAAGTAGATGTTGAGTTTTCTTCTCCTTTAATAGTTATAGTTTTTGAACCTGATGCAATAGTATTATTTTTTGAATCTCTATAACTAATGGTTACTACTGAATCAGCAAAATTATTTCCTTGTGTGAATAGGGGAACAATAGATATTGAATTCAAGTCCGTTCCTAATTTTAATGGAGTATCACAGATTACTCTCTTAGGACCATCTTGTGATTGGATATCAAAAAATAAGCCATCAATACATTTGTATGAGAAGAAATATTGACCTGAGTCTTTTGGAGTGTATTCAAAAGAAAGAAGAATCGGTGATTTTACATCTACTGAGTCATTTTCTGTTTTTAATACTATTTCATCACCACTAATTGTTTTTTTGACTTGTGAAGATATGTTAGATCCAAGATTTGATAGATTTGAAACGGCTACAGGTACCATTTTAAATATAAAAATGACCAAAACAATGAATAATATAATACCCCCTGCTATAAATAGGGTTTTTGCGACAAAATTCGCTTTTGATGAATTATCTGCCATAGTGTTATTATTCTATAACATAGATTGGTATATGTCAATGGTCTGTCTATGTCATATTTTTTATAAAAGCTTGAAAAAAAAGCCTGTTTATGTTACTCTCATAAGACTTAAAACAACCAAAGAAATATGTCACAAGATAAATTAGTAAAAATCAAATGTCAGGAAACTGGTGAAATCAAATACACTAGAAAAAACAAAAAGACTACTGAGCGAAAACTTGAACTACGAAAGTATAACTCAAAGCTCAGAAAGCATACTGTATATAAAGAAGTAAAGAAATAAAAAGAAAAACCCACACATTGTGTGGGTTTTTCTTTTGCAAGTTTAAGATTAGGTCGTTATAATATAAGTAATAAATAAATTAATAATATAAACATGCAAACAGGAATCTTTGACAAAACACGGTTGGTTGCAAACGTAC
>CAZDRR010000003.1:0-44161 GCA_964507955.1 uncultured Candidatus Saccharibacteria bacterium
TTTATTAAATTCTCATCTGGATCTATTGAAAATATAATAGATGAACCATCACTTGTTTTTTTAACAAAATATGAATTTTCTTTAATTTCAGATATTTTGTCTACATCGTTAATTACAGATATTATATAATTTTGATTTGTTGATTTATCAACAGCGTAAAGAACTATAGAGCCAAATTCAGAATAAGTTTTTGGAAATCTTATTTCTCTCAATAAATTATTTGGACATATAACACCATGTATAGGTGTTTCTTGTTCAGACAATATACTTAATTTAGAAGAAATTAAACATCTAGAAACAAAAATATCTCTATCAATATCGCTAGGAACTACAACTCTAGCTAAAGCTATAGGATCTCTAAAATTAGAATAATTATTTTTACCAACAGAATTAATTGAGCTCATCAAACTGCCTATTTCTAATGAAAAAATCAAAAACTTTTTTATTTACTTTAACATCTTTAAAAACCATATTTCTATCTAATACGTCAACAATTTGCTCAGTAAATGTTTCATTATTTTGGATTTCTTGAGCTATAACATCATCTTTTAAATTAAAACCAACATAAGATAAAAACCTACCAACCTCACCTTTTCTTCTTTGTTTTAACCCTTGCTGTATTACACTTTTACCATTAATATTTGTAGTTAAAGCTGTATTAGACCAAATATTTCTAACCTCTATTGAATTTTTCTGAGTTCTAGATGTTAAATATTTCTTAATAACACTTATGAAATTTGGATACTTATTTCTAAGACCTTGAGCAGAAAAACAAATATTGTAGGTAATTGAAAGTAAAGCGTCAAATTCATCTTGCAATAAATTAGGTCCAAATACGCTATTAACTATATATTCTCTTTTCTGTATATCTTTCCTATACAAAGAATTTGCTTCAGAAATAGACATTATATAATTTTCATTATATTTAGAAGATTCTGATGGTAATATTTGATGACCATAACCAATTGAATACAATTGAGTAGTTATTTTACCGCCAAGTAAAATCGTTTGACCGTCTTTATATCTTTTAGGACTAAATTTTTCATAAGTTTTCTTTAAATGTTCTATTATAGAATTTGATGCTGTAGATACAAAATTAGTATTTATTTTTGAATTATTTGTTTTTAACTCATTTAAAGACGTGACAACGTTTGATATTTTTCTCTTTTCCTTTTTATATGTAAAATTAAGCTTTGTATTAACTATATTAAAATAAGAAACAAAGCCTATACCTTTAACTTCTTTACCATTAACATAATCAATAATCATACCTCTACTAACCTGTATTGTTGTTGTAGATTGTGATGGATTCGAATCATAATTATGACTTACACCATCAATCATGTATATTTCATTTGTTGGTTGAAAATAAAACCAATTACCAACCTTTAATCTCCTATCATTATGTAAAACTATAGTACCACTTCTAGTGAAAGGTAAATAAACATGACTATCTATTATAAATTTGAAATCCTTATATGCCTGTTCTTCAATTATTGATAATCTATCAGGTGAAAAAAATTTATCACCATAATTATAATTCAAATAATTATAAGAAAGCTGTAAAGGTTTACTACCCCATTGATCTATATACTCTTGAAAACCTATAGCTGGAAGAAAAGAAAAACTTATTTCATCTGTAATAGAGGGTAATAAACCAACAGGGCTTAACTGAAACCATGTATACACCTGTGAATCATTAATACTTAAAGAATCTTTAATTACAGTAGAAGAATCAATGGTTATTATTTTAACAAAAGTATTTACTCCAAATTCATCAATATATGTTCCAGCTATATTAGATAAAATCAATTCTGGAGATATTTGGGGAACCCTTACCATAAAATGAAATCTATTTTGGTAAGTATCTTGAATAAATTCAACAAATGGATACTGACATATTTTTTGAATAAAATTTACCAAAGATCCAGACATTGTAGCTAAAGATGAATCTATAACTCTCCTATTTGAAACACCTCTCTCTATAGCAACCATAATTAAACTAATCAATGACTTTTTTTCACCAGATTTAAAAAAAGAATCTGGTAATGGATTTATAACTAGCAATTGATTAAATATAAATTTTAAAATATCTTCTATTGATTTATATGATTGAGCCATTAAGAAAAATAACTCTCCTGTATGAGGCAATCTTAAAGGTTTGTTACCATTATGATCTTTTATCTGTAAAGCTTCAAAAGCTATATTGCTTGGAAAAAAATAAGAACCTTCCTCTATTAATAGTTTAGACATATCTCTACCAGATATATCTATAGTACATTCATTGTTTTGGGCCTGAAAACTTTCTTGAATATTATCTACTAAACCTATTAAATCATAAACAAATTTATCAACGTACGATCTATCAATAAAAAAAGAATTTGAATATAAATCCTTTTCAAATTTGAATTTCTCAAAAGCTACCATAACTAAATCATTAGTGGAAATGATTTTTGAAAAAAACAAATTGTTTCTATATAAAGATTTATCACTAGTAGATCCCCCATCTCCAACAGATGAGGATTTATCATATAAAGAATATATATCTTGTATTGATAAATAATTATCTAAGTTATCAATATCAAAAGGTATTTTTAAATTACCTTCTTTATCGTATGAAGATATTACCGGACTTAAAGAAAAACTAAAATTACCTCCATTTGATACAGTATTAGATATATTAGAATTTACAATAAATTTAGAAACATCTATAAACTTACCAAAATATTTTGAAAAAACAAAAATTCTACATTTTGAATATCTGTAAGTTAATGAACCAGTTTGAACAGAATCTGTTTGAGGTCTTACCACGTATGAATATTCCCTATTAGATTCTAAATCAGCTAAAATTCTAGCCTTAAAAGCTATTTCTTGATATGAAAATGGTTGAAAATCACCTTCAATTGTAACACTATTTGCATTAGCTGATTGTTTTGGTATTGATAATTTAACACCACATTTTAAAGGCAACATTTTATAAGGCAATTCCTTATATTTTTCAATTTCATAGTCATTATAAGACTCATATATATGATCTAAATTTGATTTTTGATCATAGTCTTGATAATGAATAAAATCATTTATTGAAATACCAAAAAAAACACTAGTAGGCTTTGAAATAAGTTTTTCTACAGTGTTTATTTCGTAAGAGTTATGTATTATTTCATATATTTCCATTACGGTCTTTTTGAAGCATTTTGTTTTATTTGACCACCTTGAACAAGTTCCCCATTTTTTAAAACTATAGTAGTACCAGCGAAAATTTGTTTAATTGTTTCAGTAAATCTTTCAGCCATTTCAACGACACCTTCAGTAGTACCTTGAACTATAGCGTTTTTTATAGAAGCTGAATTTAAGTCTAATTGAGTTGTACTTTGAGAAGCTTCAGAAGATAATTTACTTCCACTTATTATATTGGTTAAATCTCCTTGACCTATTTTTCCATCATATATAGCTTGACGATTATCGTATAATGTTTTAGAAGATGAAGCACTTAAACCTAACCCTTCTAAAGACAAACGCATAAAATCTTCACCGCCTCCCATTTGCTCTAAGCTTTTAAGAAGTCCAGAAAAATAACCTGGAGTTTGTAAACCTTGTTGCTGCATTAATCTTAAATCAGATATTCCAGCATTTGGATTTAACCGTCTTAAAACATTATAAGATAAAGCTTTCATTGCATCACTTCCAGGATTAGATATAGAATTTTGTATAGAGTTAATATTACCCATACTTCTAAAATCATTTACTGAAAATTCTCCGCCAACATTATTAAATAATTTTAAAACATCGGCTGTAGTTTTATCACTAACAGAAGTTGAAACATTTAAAAAATTCTTTTGAAGTTCTGTAAATTTACCTAATATTTCACCAAAAAATGCTCTATCTGAAACTAAACCTGAACCTAAAACACCTCCAGCAGTATTTAAAACATTTTTACCAGTGTTTCTTTGAATATCAGCTAATTGATATAAAGAATCTCTACTTATTGAAAAACCTTTCTCTAATAAAGCAACATTTGTAACATTTTGATTAAGGTTTTTAGAACCAAATCTTAAAACAGCTTCTTGCTGTATAGCTTGATATTGTGAAAAATCTATACCGTAATTACTTAAATCTGAAACACCAATATTTTTACCTGTTATAGCTCTTAATTTGGATGAATTTTGCAAATATTCGTTTTGTGTCATAACGTTTCTTTGCAAAACATCACCCGCTAAACCTAAAGATGTTCCAGTAGCCTGCCCTAATCCTTCAGCTACTGCATCAACTATTCTTCTTTTTAGTGGATTATCACCTTTTAAAAAAATAGAACCAACACCTTTAACCAACATTTCAACAAAACCTTGACCAGAAGATGAAACAATATCGGTAAATTGACCCATAGCATCATAGACATTATCTGTTTTAGCTAAAGATCTTGTAGCAGATAATCCTTTATTTATATAACTAAATCTAAAAAGATCACTTATTAAATTTTCATTTTTTCCAACATTATCCTGTTTTTTATCATTTTCACTTGGCGATAATTTATTTTGTATTATACTAGCTACAAGCCTATCTTTAGGATTATCTGATAATGATAGTTTAGATATTACTTCCTGAAGCGATTCTGAGTCATTATTATTTGAAACTATTTGTTCTCTAGCTGATTGATTTATAGCTTCAGGTATCATCCTCAATAATTGAGTTTGAAGCTTTAATTCATCATATTCTTCTCTAGCGTTTCTTACAGATTCAGCATACTCATTTCTTATTTCACTTTCTCTAGATTCTCTATAATCTCTACTTTGACTACCCTTTAAACCCTTTTGTCTTATTTCATCTTTTATAGAATTATAACTTTCATTTCTAATTTGCCTTGAAACCTGTATAGTTTCATTCAAATTTAATTTAGCTTCTCTTTCTTTAGCGGCTATTATTTGATTTATATAACGTAATTGATCTCTAGATGAATCTGAATATTTTAAAGCTCCATCTAACAAAGTTTGATAAGCTGATTGCCCCTTTAATTTCATCTTATCTAATTCATTAACAAATGAATTAATATCAGAAATTATGCCTATTTTCTTATCCATCTTATATAATTTTTGAAATATCTATGTTTTCAAAATCCTCATCAGAAAATTTTGGTTTATTAGATCTATCAGTAGAAATTGAAGTTTTTAATTTTTCCTTTTTATCATTTAAAAAATCAATTTCACTAATAAATTCTTTATGTATTTGATCACTTAACCAATCAAAATAAATATCTATTTGAGAAATTTCAAGATGATTTTTAGAACCAAATGGGATTTTATACTTCTTTCTCCACCAAGAATCTAATGGAAAAGAAGATTCCCATTTTTCTAAACCCAATTTCAAGGGCATTCCAGCAAACATTCTAAGAAAAAAATGACAATTTAGAAATCCATTTATTATACCAAGGCATATAAACCTTAGTAAATTGATTAACTATTTCTACTGCCTTATCTAAAGGTAACTCTCTCCAAGATTGAACGTTTATATCCTTATAAAATTGAGGACATAAAATAGAAAATGTTGAAAAAGCATCAATCAAAACTTTAACTATTAAACCTTCATCATCAAATCTATTGTTATAAGAAGAATATCTACCTTCAGACATTCTATTTTTTTCATTCTCTATAGCCATCATTTGACCAGTGTTTGGAAAAGTTATATCATAATCAATACCAAACAAATTTAAAGATACAGATTTACTTATTGATTCTTCCATTTTATTAAAATATTGTTTTCTTCAAAAATACAAAACGTGGACCACTATTAATGATCCACGTAAGCTTAATTACTTTATTCTCATGAAATAATTTATGGGGTTATAGCCATGTTCAAAACCTTAAATGTTTGATTCAAACCTGAAGCTTGACCTTCTGAAATGTTCAAACTATTACTTTCTATTAAACAATTAGGGATAATAGCTATAGGTTTTAATGCAGGTTTAATACTACCATCTGGATTTAAAACATCAGCAACTTTAGAAAAAATATCAACTTGAACCCCATTAGGATCTAAAACTAAATTATCTTCAACTGAGGGCTGAGTAGTTAAAACTTGAGATTTTATATTTGCTATATCCCTTTTAATTGCTCCAGGAATACCACTATTTCTAAAATCTATAAAATAACTACCGCAAGTTAAAGAAGCTGAAAATTTAACAACTGGAGCCTCTTCAGTAAATATAGTACCTAAACCCCCAACTTCGACACGGTTTATATTTTCTTGATAAGATATATCCTTCATCTTACCAACAACTTTGCCTTTTACTCTAATTAAAGCTAAAGCTCCAGTTATTACACCCATATTAGTTATTAATTATTGTACCAGTGAAAACAATTTTATTAATAGGGAAATTTGGAACAAATTCATAAGTAACGTAATAGTTATCTTGATCCACATTAACCTGTATATTTTGATACCTGATAATTAAATTATCAGTATTAGAAGTAGCCACTTTACTTTGCAAAAATCCATTCAACCAAGCAGAAACATCTTCTGGAGAAGCTGTAGATCTATTTAAACCTGTTTCATTTGAGAAAAATGTCAACTTGGCATTTATCACAATATCCTTATTCAATTGAGCAACTATTCTCTTAATTGAAATATCAAAAGAAGTAGAATTTTCATTTACCAAATAAGAATTTTTTTGCAATGAATTTACGCCTTGCAAAACACAAAAACCAATTTCTGGATCATTAACTAAAGTTAAAACACCTTTTTGTAAAGCTAATTCTTTTTCAGCTTTAGACATTGAATGGGTTAAACCCTTTATAAAAGAAAAGGATTTAAAAGTTATAGGTATTTGAGGTTCTAAACCACATATTCTACCTAAAACCAATGAGGCTAAATAAGTACTATTTCTAGTAACTAAATTAGCTGACCAAGATATTTGTTCTTGATAACCGCCATGAACAACTATAACCCTATCAGAATCATAAAATGAGGCAGTTTCAATAGAAGCTGTTGAAACTCCTTTAAAATCTGACACGTTTGAACCGGCACCAACAATCATAAATTTCTCAAATCTTGCATCATTTATTATATGATACAATAATTTAGTATTGTAAGCGCTTTGAACGCTACTTCCATGATCAGGTGCAAAGAAAAATGTGTTATCCAAATCAGATATTTGAGATAAAACAGTATCATAATGAGTAGAAGAGTATGTTTCAGTTGCCCCAGAAAACAATTGATAACCTGTTATAGCAGAAACTTCTTGAGTTGTAATATTCGTTGTACCTGCAGCTAAAGAAGATGCTGAAAACACTGAAGAAAATACTCCAGAAGAATTTGCCCAAGATAAAAACTCTGCAACGTTTGAAAATTCACCTGAATTAAATAAAACCTCAGGTGTTGATTGAGACTCAGTTAAACCATTATAAGGTAAAGATGTTGATGGATCTATACCTCTATAAGAACCAACATAAAAAGTAAAATAATATTTAGAGGTTAAAGAGTTTAAAAATATTTTTAAACCATAACCCTTAGTCAAATTACCACTAACAATAGTGCCGTTCGCTACAGTTCCTTCATCTTTTGTTTTTATAGTTAAAGTTGTAGCAGATAAAGACAAATCCAAACTAGCTTGAGTTGTAGCTGCCGCTTTAATAATACTTATAGATGATGCCCCCTTTATTAAGGGATTTAAACCAGATGATGGTGAAAAAATATTTTCAGCTATCTTTTGATAAGATCCACCTCTACAAAAAGACTTAAATGACGGTAAATCATTAAATGTGTAAACAGAAGAAATGCCTTGTTTTGTTACTCCAGAAACACCAGCTCCACCTACCCATCCAGCTCCTGCGCCCGTATCTATAATACAAACGCCACCATAGGAGTTTTTTAATGGTGGATTTTTAATTCCTGATTTAATTGTTGAATAAACGCCAGGCAATATTGCTTTTTTACCTCCTACTATTATTTCTGTCGGCATAATATTTTTTATTTATCTTCAAAAAATTTCTTCCAATCATCAAAAGACCTATCTTGTTCTAAAACAAATGAACGAGACCAAGCAAATTTTTGAATTTCAGTTAAATTAATATCTTTATCTAGATATTCACTTAAAGAAATTTTCTTTTTTTCAGAATTCTGAGTTGCCATTTATAATATCTATGTTTGAATTCAAATGAATAAAAGATAACAACCTCTGCTTGAATAAATTAGGCACTTTAATTTCATAATTAAATTTTATAGATAATATTCTATAATGCATATTTTTAGGCAATGAATCTCCCTGTATTGCTATATCTTGACCAGATATTGTTATGTTATCAAAACCTTTAATACCTAACCAATCCAAACAAGATATAAAAGCCATTTTTAAAACATGATACATAACAATGACTTCTGTATGACTATCACTATATATGTAAATATTATGCATTTGATCAAATCTTCTCTTATTTAATAAATCATATTCTTGTTGATGAATATCATAAGAAATTTCAGACTGATCATTACCTATAGAATTTTGATTATAATTTTCTTGACCTAAAGATAAAAACAAAGTTAAAGGTCTATTATGTTTTGGATTATAACTTAAATCAATTGTTGGGTATCTTGGATCTTTTACTGTTCTAGAAAAAATTGAAATAGCTTCATCTAAAATATTAAATTTACCTATTTTTGGAGAATCAACTGAAGAAAATAATTGCGTTAAAAACATATTTTCTCTATTTTCAATATTTTTTTTAGTATCCTCTAAAATAATATTGATAACAGATTTTACTACAGTTAATAAAACCAATTCTGATACCATATCAATCAACTATTGAGAACAAATGTACTAATTTTTGATTTAGAATTTTGACAAAGTTTTCTTGCAATATATTTGTTTTATCAATATTCTCAGTTAAATTTAAAGCAGTTAATCCAGGGTGAATCCATAATCTAGGATCACTGTTTTCTGAAACAACTCTAAAAGAATCATTTATTGGTATTGTGGCATATTTTTTACCTAATATACTTATTTTTGATTTTGGTGAAGATAAAATTTTTGGCTTCATATCGAAAGGTTTCATACCTTCTTCTAAAGCCTTAATAAATAAATCTTTTGAATATGTTAATGTTAAATAAACACCATTATCTTCTACTTCAACAACTAAAGCTTTCTCATATCTAGAATAAGTTGTATTTAATTTTTTTCTTGCTTCAATTAATATATCTTCTCTTGATTTAAAAGCAACATCTTTAGCTACATCCACAACCAAGGATCTTATATCTTCTTTTGAAGGAAATTTATAGTTTAAAAAAAAATCTAGATTTAATACTATATTCATAAACAATGAAAAGAATCATTAAATGAATTATTTATTAGTTGCCCGTTAAATGATTTTTGATCCAGCATATAATGAGCTCTTTTAGCTATTGCAGAAACAGGCATTCTTTGTATTAAATCTTGAACACCTTCTTTTTTAAAAGATTCTGAAGATTCTCTCTGTATTTCTACAACATGGTAAGTTGGAGCATGAACATATCTTATAGTTAATGTAGAACCATCAACTATTTTTGAATTTGGCGTAGCTTTTATTATTTGACCATCTATTTCATAATTAGAAGAATCTAACCATTCTATAGGATTTGAAACCCCTTTATATAAACCAACACATATAATTTTTTTAACACTATAAGATAAAAAAGAAAAAATATCATCATCTAAAGATGATATGTAAACATTTTCACTATATATTGATTCTGAATCAACAATAGTTATTCTATCCATAAATGATAAACCAACACTATATGGAACAGTTAATGAAATAGTTCCTCTAGCTTCCTCTGTCCAATTCTTGTATTCATTTATTACACCAACGTGCTGACCTATAGCTTTTATTCTTTTTTTATTAATGAAAAACCATCCAGAACCTCCACAATTTCTACAACTAGATAATGAACCAACTTCTTTTGAAGAACATGGGCAAACCATAGCTATTTCATAATCAACATTTCTACCTTTAGATTCTATTAAATCATTAAATAAATCTTGATTTAGATCTACTCTAGATAATATTGTTGAACTAGAAGAAATATTCTGTATCATAAAGTTGTAAAATTAACGCCCAAAAACCTATCTCTTAATCTAGGATATGTTTGAGTTAATTCATCAATATATTGTTTTATTCTTGCACCAAATAAACCAGAAGATGCTGAATTAGTTGTACTAACACTTTGACTAAGACCATCTAAAGAAATTGATTGTGAGGTTGCGCCAGGATAAGGTAAATAAGCATCACTAGCTATTGGCAATATATTTATACAAACCATTTTAGCTATAACATCAACTAAAACTCTCGGCGGATTTTTCCAACCAGTAACATAAGTTACATCCCAATAATTAGGTAAATTACCAGATCTATAAAAACCAACTTGAATAGCATTATGGGTTAAATAGAAATTTCCAGTAGGTACTATATGAACATTCCTTGAAACGTTCATTGAATCTGAAGATTTTTTAAATGTTATGCTCTCATTATTCAATTCAAACATTTCAAATTGGCCATATTTAGCCTTTATACTTTTTACACATACAACAGGTAAAGAAAATCTAATCAATGAAGCTGAAGCTATATCGTCTCCAAATAAAGAAATATTTTCATTATATAATTGAATACATAATTTGATAGATAAACTATTTTCTAAATCTTCAGTAGCTAATTTTATTAAATCTTCTATAACCCAATCCTGTATTTCTTGACCACTTCTATTTTTTAAAGAAATGCCATGTAAATACGTTTTTCTTATTTCATCAACAGAAATTGACAAATCTGAAGAAATGGAAAAATTTGAAGAATAAGATATTAATGGCATTTCTTTATTTTTGATATTATTTAGATTCTTTATTTTTCAATTTAGCCAATTTCAAATTATTATTTGAAATGATTAATTGTTTGCTTAAATCATCATTTTCAGCTTTCAAAGAAATTACTGTCTCTTCAAGTTCTTTTATTTTAACTAACAATTCATCATTGACGCTTGAATCAACACCAACCTCTTCAGATTGCTTATTATTTGATAATGATTCATATTTTAAAATCAAATCATCGTATTTTAACTTTAATAAATCATAATCAGATTTTAAGTTAGAGTCAACCTCTTTAATTTTTTCATCTTCTTTCTCTACTGGTAGATTAGAACCATTTGAAAAAATAGGGTCATTCAAATCATAAAAACCTATATGACATTTTTTTAAAAAATCAGCGGCTTCCTGATCTTCAACCTCAATAATACCATCTTCAGATATTTGAGTTTCACCAATTATAGGCAGATTATTTATCTGACCAAACTTAAATTTTTGATTTGTTCTTAATTTAATCATCACTTTGTTTTTTAAAGGTTATATAAAAATAATAACCGGAATGAATAAATTATCATCCGGTTATTAGAGAAGTTAATCACAGGTTAAATCTAAGAAACGTACTTATTAGCAACGTTAATATAACGTATAAATTTCTTTGGAGCGTAAAGATTTGGAGTTCCAAAAAGGAATACTATAAATCTACGACTTAAAGAAAGTACAGCCAAATCCAATTTACTCATTGGAGCTAATTGTTTAAAACTCAAAACTTCATCATCCATTTGAGTTAGGAAACATTGTTCAGTATCAGGCAAGAAATAGCCCAAATCGCGAACCTTATTTGCAGCAGCACCATTAAAACCAGCAGCAGCTGAAGCTGCAGGAACTTTAAAGATTGGATAAAAAGTTTCGTTAGTTGGAGTAGAAGCTGTAGTTACTTTCGTTCTATAAATAACAAAGGCTGTAGCAGCGTAAGCACCAGCACCTGCAGTAAAGTTAATATCTACAGCAGAACCAACAGCTAAAGTAGTCGCAGTATTAGAAATTGACAATAGGTTACTTTCGCCATATCTATTAATAGCTGAAACGGCATAGAAAACATTTCCAACTTCACCGGCTAGATATTTTGATTTAGCATCAACAACAACTGCAGCGGGAGTACCGCCAACAACAGGAACAGCTGGAGCTTTTGTTGAAGTAGCAGGATCTGACAATTTGCGAGATGGATCAGATTTCATAAATTTATCTGGACGCAAATTGATATTGGCTATTGTTGTAGTAATAGCTTTAGGAACATCAGGAACAGTGCCGCTAATAGGAGAACCATCAATGATAATTCTTTGCTTATCGTAGTAATCTTGAGAAAAAGCAGATAAAACTCTACTAGGGGCAAACAATGTGTTTGGAGAACCGTGGTTGTCATCAACTCTAACAGCTCCATCTTCAATGTTTGCTTGAACCAATGATTTACCTCTCAAATCAATTACAACTTCAGAGTTATAATAAGCTTCAAAATTGGAGTAAAGCATTCCAGAACCAGCACCTATAGAAGCGTGTTGCTTATAAAGACTATTAAACTCTTGAGGAACCAAATCTTCATCAGCTTTTACCAAAGATCTATTAGCCAATTTAAGAATCCACATCATCTTATTTTTAATTTCCTGCGTCATTGCAGGAACATAAGATTGAACCAATTGAGCCTGCATAGTTACTTCACCTGTAACCTGCATATATTTGACTCTCTCAGCTCTACGGATATATACAGAATCTTCTACTTCAGATAGTTCACCTTCATTGTAGAAACCTCCACGTTCAGAACCATAAGACTGCAATTGAAGATATTCTTCTACAGTATTATAAGCCGTCATTTTAGGCATTGCATTGAAAAGTCTAATTTCTTCAGCTTTTGTTTCCAAAACCTTAAGAGTTCTTTCCAAAGATTCTACCTTTAAAGGTTCTTGACTTAATGGTAGATTAGTTGTATCTCTACCAGTAATATTTCCGGCCTGCATAGCTTTAATAAGCTCGTTTGTTTCTTGATGGCCGTCTTCAAGCATGTAATCGGTAAGACTTGTCATTTAAAGAAAATAAAATTATAGTTAACCTAATTTTAAAAAAAAACTGATTTTTGACTAATTTATAATATACTGATTTAAACTAAATAAACAACAATTTTACTTAAATAAATTGATGCCTAAAGCTTGTATAGTTGGAACAAATTCATCCCTAATCACCTTACCTATTTCGAATTCAGTAATAGCTTTCTCTAAAACTGCAGCTACAGAAGGTGATTTCTGTAATTGAATTTGATACTCTGCATCCAATCTATCCGCTAATCTAGATCTATCTAAAGGATTTGAAATTGAAAAAGAATTTGAGTCCATTTTATCAGATGAATCACCTTTTTCAAATCTTTCAATCGGCTTAGCAAACAAATTAGCTGAAGTTAAAGATTTTCTAGATACAGGTTCATTTCTAACAATTGTATCAATACTTGAAGAAAGTTTACCTATTTCAACATTAGATTTTTCAATTTCAGATTTGTAAACATTTATCTGATCAATATTTGATTTTTGAATAGATTCAATCTTATCATTGAATTTATTCAAAATACCTAAAAATTTGTCAAAAAATTTACCTTGCTCATCTTTAAAAGATGCTAGTTTATTTTCAACAGCTTTAGAAATTTTATCATCCAATTCTTCAACGTCACCACCATTTGGATTTTTTTCCATATCTGCAATAACAGAGGCTGCAGCTTGAGATGAAGGTGTTAAAGAAAAACCTTGTCTAACCAAATACTCTGTTACCTCAACTTCAGTAACTCCAGGAAAAGCATAATTTTTAGCTACTTCTAGAATTATAGAATCGTTAATTGATTTTTCAATTCCATTATCTTCATCCTCCTCTTCTTCATCATCGTCATCATCATCCTCTTCTTCATTATCGGCATCATCACTATCATCATCAATAGGAGGATAATCTGCTGATTTATTAAGAACAATTTCAGATTCCAATAAATCCAAAGCTTTTTCTATTGTTTCAAAATTGTAGCCCATATTTTTAGCTTTTGCGTAATTAATTGTAAAATTAAGAATTTTCTCGTAACAATTTGCATCAACTGATCCAAGCCTTGAATCAATAATTGAATAAATCTCAGATTTTTTAATTTCATCTAAAGATTCTTTTAATTTTTTTCCTCCTTCAACACTTTCAACAACAGGTAAATCTGCTACAGTCATAGACTTTTCTGTATCTTCTTCCTGTTCATCACTTAAATCTTCCAAAGTACCAGCATCCATTGATTTAACTATTTCTATAAAGGTTTTACTATTTTTAGGAGACGCTGTAATAGCTACGCCAGTTATTTGAGCCTTAACTATTCTTTTAGGATTTAAAGGATCTCTCTCAATAGGAATTCCCTCAATAGACCAACCCATTTGTCTATCTACACCATCTGTTTCTATTACAGATATTTGATTATAAACATCTCTAGCTAAATCAGAATTAGGATAAAGAAAACCTTCAATATAAAGTTTATTACCCTTTAATATTTTGGCAACTGTAGGTTGACCTATAATAGCTTTAGGTGAATTTTTAGCTTGATGATTATAATTAATAAATCCAGTTTTTAATAAAGGATCTAAATCAAAACCAACAGGCTCTAAAGTTTCACCATCAGTATCCTCATCTGAAGTAGAAGAAATACCTTTAACTTTCATTATAGGATTTCCTTTACTGTCAGTAACGGATTTTTCTATTGTGGCAGGAATAAAAAATTTAAAAGTTTGAGACATTTTAACTTAATTAAAATTATGGATAAAATTTTATTCCCCTAATTTTTCTTCTCTTACAGAACCATCTAAACCGTGATGAATTTTTTTAAATCTGTATTCTGAAACTATTCCATTATTGGTATGATACCTACTTATAGGTTTACCGTATTTTTTTTCAGTTTCATTAGCTGCAGCGTCAGCTTTATCAAGCCAAGTAGCGCTATTCATCAAATTACCATTTTCATCATGATGAATACCATTTTTTAATTTTTCAATTCTTGAATTTAAAATATCAATTATTTTTTGATGACGTTCTTTATTATGAACATCAG
Organism: uncultured Candidatus Saccharibacteria bacterium; assembly: GCA_964507955.1. Taxonomy (GTDB): domain Bacteria; phylum Patescibacteriota; class Minisyncoccia; order Phycocordibacterales; family JAACPR01; genus JAULZV01. Next base: position 14,925 of record CAZDRR010000003.1, read on the forward strand.
CTGGCCGTTTTGATTTACCCAAATACTTTAATTGTTGAGTAGAAGCTTTTATAGCTTCATTGTAATGCTGAATCTCCTTTGATACTTGATAAGGAGTTAGTTTTTCTTTTTGCTCTATTTTTTCTACTGTTGATGGAGATTCATTTTTATGGGTTGATTTTTTCCCATCACGTAAAGATTCTTTATCTGTTTTGTCTTTTAAAGATCTACCAGTGTGAAAATTTAAAGCCGCTCTATGATGATTTTCATTAATATTAAAATCTTTAATTCTACCATCATTTAATGTACCATTCTTTTTATAAGAGTCTGTTAAAACCTTATTATGTAATTCTGCCGCATCTTCATGATCTTCAGGTGTAAAATCATCATAATTTGAGAGATGTTTTGATTTTGTTCCAGGTTTTATGTGATGTGAATATACATTTTTACCTGATTTAGTTTTACCTATTATATTTAAACCCTTAATTTCTCCATTTCCAGAACGTTCAGTATCGCTTTTAGACCCTGAAGAAGTTTCTTCTTTTTCACTACGATCTTTAGTTGAAGAATTTGCTGTAGCTGATTTATAAGCTTCATCAAGATGTTTATCAATATCGCTAGTAGATATATTTAATTTGGAGCCTAAGTTTTTAACTTTTTGACGATAAAGAGAAATACTTTCAGCTCTACCTTGAGAAAGATTTGCTTTATAATCCTTTACAGCGTCAGCGAATTGACTAATTGCTTTATCGTATTCAGATTGTTCTTTAGATGAAGTAGAATCACCAGAATCCTTTTTATTGTAAGCTTCCAACTTTTCTTTAGCTAATTTCTCATGTCTTGCAGCCTCTCTTAAGTGCTCATTAGAAGATGCTGTTGGTTTACCATAAGTTAAATCAAATTTTCTAGCCGTTTCTTTGTGATATTTAGCTTTTTTATTATGATTCTCAATTTCAGCAAAAAGATCAGATTTTAATTTTGAAGCATAATCGCCTTTTCCGCTTTCTTCTGATTTTGGAGTTTCATTCTTCTTAGAATCTTCGTCACCTTTTGATTCATTAGATGTTTTCTCAGAAATATGCTTACTATAATGCGCTTTATGCTCATCAGTTCCATCAATTTTTCTTACAGTTCCAGATGTTGGAAGTACACTTACCTTACCTGTTTTTTTATGGATATGTACCCATCCATCAGCATGTTTTACGTATTGTTCGCCACCCCATGTACGGATTTCACCAATCTGAGCGCCGCGACCTTTTTGAATAAAATCTGATATTTCTTCACCTAAAGATTTATAAAACTCTAATCTTTCAGTATATGGCTCCCATTGAAGACCTTTAACTATAAATTGACCATTTTTTGAAATAATGCCATCTATCAATTCATGTTTTGATTTTTGAATAGAATTATCTATTTGACCATCAATCATTAATTGACTTAATTCTTTTTGAGACAATTCACCATTATTAAATAATAAATAAGCCTCATGCTCTAAAGATTTTTGAAAATTTATTTTATCTATAGATTCAAAACTTTCAACTTCTTTATAAGAAGATCTTATGTTTTTGGCTATAACCTGTCTATTTGAAGTAAATTGACTATTTGAATACATTTTGATTTTTTTTAAATTTTAACAAAAATAATAAGTTGTTTATAAATAAAAACAATAAAGTAAAAAAAAATCTCAATCAAATAATTGAATCTCTTTCTACAATTTTTTTTCTATGTGAAATAATGTTGTTTTTAATATCTGCAATATCATTGTAATATAGATTATTACCTCCTGAAACTTTTGAAATATCATGAGCTATATAATTTTTACCACCAACATTTGATTTTCTTGTTGAAACTCTAAATACAGTTTTTGATTTACCTGTAGGCCCATGAGTCAATTCGTACTCATCTTCGTTTTCAGAAACTGGACCTAAATGTTTTAAAATACCTGAATTTAATTGTATTGGTTCTTTATCTGATAATTTATCTTTAATAATAGCTAAAGCTTTTTTTCTATCATTATAAGAATCAGATCCTACTGTTTCAGTTTTTAAAGCATTTCTATATTTTGAAAACTCATCTCTAAGATTTTTAAATTCAGATTGTTTTTTATTATCTGGATAACCTTCTTTTAATTGTTCTGTTTTTCTTCTATAAATACCTGAAGATTTATTATTTTCGTCTTTATTTACATGTATTTCATGCGTATCAGTATCTTTATCGTATTTACCTGTTACACCAATTAATGTTTTACCTTTATGTGTAAAATGAACAGTTGACATAGGTTTTATTGAAGAATCATGTTTTATAGATCCAACACCTTTACCATTTATATGATCTCTATAATGAGCTTTATGATCATCATTTCCGTCAATTTTTCTTACAGTACCTGATGTAGGTAAAATGCTTACTTTACCTGTTTTTGGATGTATATGTACCCATCCATCAGCATGCTTAACATATTGTTGCCCACCCCATGTACGTATTTCACCAACCATGGCAGCTTTACCTTTTTCTATGAAATCATCAAATTCATTTTGAAGAATAGATGATTTTTCAATAAAATCAGGATAAAAATCGAAAAAACCTTTTAACAATATAGGTCTATCTATAGTTGCCATAATTATAAAGAAATCAAAAATTTATTTAATGATTTTACAAACGGATCTTCTTCATAAACTGAAGAATCTTGATTTGAATCATCTTCTTGATTAGAAGAATCATCGCTTTGTTGATTTTGCTCTAACTCCATCTGCTGTTGTTGCTGTTTTTCAGTTTTCTCTGCAGCTATTTGTTGAGAATATATACCATTTAAAGGCATATCCCCAAATTTCAAAGGAGGCATATTTCTTCTAGCACGTATTTCATTAAGTGTAGTTATTGAACCTACTTCTTTAATATCTCTATCCAATTCACTTTCTTGAGATTGATCGCCAAAACCAACAAATATAAATTCAAGAGATGGATCTAATTGAGAAATTATATATTTATTAATCCAAAATTGAATTATTTTCAATAAAGGTCTCAATCCCTTATCTCTAGAATATTTTATTCTATATTCATTATTTCCTTCAAACATTGGACCTGAAGAACCTGCTCCTCCAGACAAATAAAAACCAAATTCTGAAGGATCTATAGTGTAAACAGCTGAGCATAATTTAACTAAAAACTCATAGTATTTGCTATACTCCATATCCTTATTAGTTTCATGAGTATTTACCCAATCAACTTTATCTGCATTAATAACAGGTATTTTATGCATATTATTAACACCAGATACTTGAGCATTCCAATGTTCTCTAAAATCAGCTAAAGATTGAGTATTTATATTGCCGCTATATTTTAATATACCTCTAGGATTTGAACCGGATTTAAAAAAATTAGCATTGTATTGATCAGCGTTTAAAATAGCTGTAATGGTTTTTATTAAATCTTCTAGCTCTGAACATCCATAACCTGATCTAATAATATCAGTTGTAGGGTTTCTTATACCCATACATAATTCCCATGGATAAAACTCTGCCCAAACTTTACTTTGATGAACTTGAACATAATAAGGTAAATAACCATTTACTGTTTTTTCCTTGAGAGCATGTTCATTTAAGTGACTATAATCAGCTAGTCTATATGTTGCACCATCTGTAGCAAAAAATTGAGTAGGTCTACCTAACCTATCTCTAGTTATTTCAAAAGTTGCCTGATCTAAAGATAAAGAATCATCAACGATTAATCTTAAAAAAGTTTCAAAAGTATGAGTACCCCATAAATTACTTCTAGACCCACAATCTAAAATAAATTGAGTTGCATATTCTATAGAATATTCTTCTTTTTTTGATAATTTTTTATCTTGACCATTAAAATGCTGATTCTTTTTTTGAATTAAAAAACCAGGTTGAAATTTATCTTTTTGTGGATCTGAAAATGAAGCTATTTGCTGCTTTCTTGTTTTTAAAATAGCATTAACAACATGTAATTTAGACATCTTACGTAACATTTCGTAAGATAAACTATAATACTTTTCTCTATAATTATCACCTTGGGTTGATAAACCGTCAGGATCTATCAAATAAGACTTTGAAGGCTGTTGATTATTTTGCTGTATAGATTTTAAATATTTTTGAGCAGAATAAACATCATTAACGTTTGAAGATTTTAAAGCATTATTTAAAATAATGCTTTTTTCTATCTCAATTTTTGATTGCTGCTCATTTAAAAAAGACAATTTTTGCTGAGTTGTTAAATCATTATGTTTTAAATGATTTATTTTTTTACCTCTTTTTGCCATAAAATAAATCTAAAACTACTGATTGTTAACAAAATAACCTACAGAAATATTTGAATTTTCTAAAACATATTTTTTTAATGATTTAGATACATTAGATTTTTCTATAGGATTTGAAGAAATTAAAAAACCATTATACAAAAAAGGTTTAACGTTAGAACCACGCAAAGTAAGATAATCTGTAGAAGATATTAAATCATTATTAAAAGCATCTTCAATAGATATTTGATTTATTCTAGATTTAACAAAAACCTGCCTATCGTTATGATTATAATAATTAGAAAGAACATCTTTTATTCTTTCACCTAAATCAAAAATTAAATCATATTTATCTAAATCAGAAATATTGACCCATTCATATTTTTGATGTTCATTAATATCTAAAACTATCAATGGGTAATTAGAATTCAAATAACAAACCATATAGTTAGTTACTGAACCGTTTTCGTTTTGATATGATTGCAGTTTTAAAGATTTTCTATCGTATTCCACAATCAAAGCTGTTTCTTCAGCTAATTCTCTAGAAGCAGCTTCAAAGAAACTATTATCAAATTTCTCCACTTTACCTCCAGGCAAAGACCATTTAGAAGGCATAAATTCATCATCATTACTTCTTTGTAATAAAAGAATTTGTCCTAGTTTATTTAAAACTAAAGTATCAGCGTATTGTTGAAACATGATTTTTAATTTAATCTTTCACTAAATTAATTAAATTTTTAAAAGAACCTATTTCTTATTTGTTGAAGAAAGCTTTTCTACAACATTTAAAAATGCCTTCTTAGCTTGTTTACTAAGAGGTTTTGTTTTTATTTATTAAATCTTTACCATTATTGTTTTAAATAAATCTTAATTTGGAGAATCATTTTTTCCTAGATGAATTAAAGTTTTCATTAAATTTCTATGTTTTTGTTCTTAATTTAAAAGCGTTATATGTGTGCTTTTCAGCATTTTTCTAAAATAGTCTTAATGAAAGAGTCCATTTAAAAAACATGTAAGGGTGAAAATAATAAAGCATTGAAAAAAAGCTTTTTTAAAAAAGCGTCGCTTTCAATGCTTTAAGTTAAATAAACTTATTTTCGCATTCTAGCTATCAACTGCCCTTTTTTATCATAATAAGATATAATATTTGGATTATTGATTTCATCAATGTTATTTTTTCGACTTTTTAGTTTAGCCTCAGAAATAGATACATCGTTCATATTTATACGAGAAGGTACTGGACTTTCAGAATGTTTTATAATTACATTATTTCCAGCTACGCCTTCTGATATTCCATGAATGGTTTTTCCATTAGCCTTAAAGCTTACTTTGGTGCCTGACTTAAATCTAGCCTTTTTAGCTTCATAATCAGCTAATTCTTCTTCTTTTGATTTTTCTTTATCGTTTCCAGGTATATTTTTACTTTTAGCGGCATTAACAAACGATGTTTTTACCTTATCTAAATGCTTTCTATATTCATCTTCGCTATATTTTCTTTCAGAATAATTACTTTCTGATTTTGGAGTTTCATTCTTCTCAGAAATATGTTTGCTGTAATGGGCTTTATGATCATCATTACCATCAATTTTTCTTACAGGACCTGATGTTGGAAGCACTGATACCTTGCCAGTCTTCTTATGTATATGTACCCATCCATCAGCATGTTTTACATACTGCTCACCACCCCATGTACGTATTTCACCAATTTGAGCTCCACGACCTTTTTCAATGAAATCATCAAATTCATTTTGAAGAATAGCTTTTTGTATTGATTCATTAGAATAAGATTCAAACAATCCTTTAAGCAAAACAGGTCTATCTAGAGTTGGCATGATTATAAATTACATTAAATAAAAACATTTGTTGAAATGAGAATGTAAAAATACAAGAATATTATAGAGGAAGTTGATACCTTATTCTTCTAGAATCAGAGATTTCTGAATTTGAACCATTTTTGCCTCCTCTCATTGACATTAAATAATAACTAGCTATTTCTGCAGTAACACTAACATCGTGTGATGCTCTATGTCCATCGGTATAATCTATACCTAGATACTCAGATATTGTAGATAATTTATGGTTTGGCACATCATCTCTATGAACTATTTGAGCTAAATACATAGTATCTAAAGATACATAATAAGGTACTTGCTTCTTATCTCCAATATCTTTAGTTGCTATAAATTTTGATAAATTTACCTTACAAAAAGAAGCCATTTTTATAAGAAAAGCAATATCGAAAGCTACATTATGGCCAACCAATATTGGTTTTGTTTTTAAAGATCCTGATGGATTAGCTATTTGAGCACAATCCAAAAACATTTGCATTACTTCTTTAATATTGCAACCATTTTCTTCAAGCATCTTTATTGAAATACCAGTAACATCTAAAGCTTTCTGATCATAAACTAATTTATCATCATAAGGTGAAACTAATTTTGAAACAGGTTTTGAATACGTTAGAGTATTACCATCTAATACTGATACAGCTAATTCTGTTATTGGATTTTTATCAGCTTCAGTACCACCTGTTTCAAAATCAAAAACGAGCATTGATAAATAGGGTTCTTTATTCATTTTATTCTACATTGTGTATTGGTTTTGAACCATAATGATCTATTCTTTCATCAGTCATTACAACGTGAATTTCACTTCCAGCCTTTATTTTTTGAAGCTTGTAACCTCCATAAGCTTTAGGCAAATAACCTCTATTTAAGTAACCAACAATATCTATATATTTGAATTGGCTACCTGTAAATTTTGTAATGTGTCTATCGTTCATAGCTTGAACAAAATCCCTTATACTGTAAGGTTTTCCTCTTTCAATATCTGAGGTAGGATTTGCGTTTGGAGAAAAATGGTTTACCTTTTCTTGTGACATGTTATTTATTGTTTAGTTAATGATTTTTTAAAGTTTTCTAAAATATTTTTAATTTCTATTTTTTCTTTTTCCTTATATAAATCCCATTCTTTTTCATCCATTAATTTAGGATACGGGCATTTACTATCTTCCTTATCTATAAAAAACATAGCAGGTAAGTCACAATAACATTTAGGACATAACCCATCGCTAAGACATTTAGAACAAATATTAGCTCTAAAAGAAGCCTGTTCAATTAAATGATTATCTAATTCATTTTTCTTAGCTTTAAATAATCTATGATAACCTACAAAAAACGCTGATACTTTGTTCATTTTTTACCAAAAGCTTTAATTGCAGCTTCTAATTGAGATTTTCTCAATGATTCTGCTACATCGTAATAACCTCTAATTTCTTCTTTTTGATCTGAAACATATATTTCTGCCAGTGAAATATTTTCTGTTCTACCTAAAGATTCATTTTTTTCAATTTTTGAAATTATTTCCGCTTCTATAGGTCTTATAATTTTACCAGGATCTTCATGTAAAGTATAGGTTTTATTTACCAACTCTAAAAGTCTTAATTTTTGCTCATAAGTTAATTTAGATATATTTAAACCTTCTTTCTTTTTTTCTACTTCTGAATTTTTTAATTGATAATCAAGTTCTCTTTTTTTATATATAGAATCTTTTATAATTACTTTTATACCTGTTTTATGAAAACCTAATAATTCTTCTTTTTGTCTAAGAAATTTAAGCAAATTGAATAAAGTTCTAACCCTATTCATTAACATTTTATACTCTAATTCTTTTATTTTAGACTCATTATAGTAATCATCGCTCAATTCTTCTGAATTATCTTCAGGTAATGGAACAGATATTCTATCTACTTTAAAATGATTTACTATTTCAACATCATATCTTTGAATATGTTGCCAAAAAACTTGTTTTGGTCCAGAAATAACAGTTCTTCTTATTGTAGACATTATATCTACAATAGAAGCGTCAAATGATGATGGCGTAATATTTAGATCTTCAATTACTTTTTGCTTACAACTCATTAATGAATGACCTTCAGCTATTAATTGAAAAACTTTAGATTCAATATTTTTTATTTTACTACTAACCATATACAAATTTAACAACTTTATTTAATAATATAAAATAAATTAAAAAAATGAAAAATCTGGGTTAAAATTTTCAATTAAATCCTCTAAAGCGTTTACAGTAACATCAACCATATCATCATGAGATGAATTTGGAAATGTTGTCAATTGATCCAAATAATGTGTAACGTATGGCCCATTTATTAATTTTAATCTACCTGATTCAATCAATGGAGTTTTAGCTGTTAATCTTGTTATTTTATCATCTTTTGGAGAAGGGCCTTCCATAACATTTAACATAGTAGTAGATCTTAAATTTTGCACTATTGATTTTCCACTAGCTTTAGGTTCTATTACTATCCTAGATTTACTAGTATATCCATAACCATAAACATATTTTTGAACAAACTTACATAAATCTGTAAATTCAAGCCATTGTTCTGTAGCCTCAATAACATACAAACAATTTTGTCTTACAAAACAAGCAAGCAATCCACTAGGATCGTTTGTTGTTTTCATTGTGTAAGCTGAATCTATATAAAAATGAGTAGGTTCGTTTTCAATATCCCTAAAAATTTGTTCAGGTTCAATAATTTGAATCCATTTTCTTTTTACTATATTACCTTCTCCATCTGAAGGGGATTGACCATATTGACCAGCATAACCTCTACTACCTAAAGTAACTTTAAAGGATGTTAAAACAGCATTATTTAATCTTACAGGATCTAAAAGACCGTTAACATATTTCTCTTTTAAATGGGAAGGTGAAACTAATTCACTTATTTCAGCAGGTAAACATATCAACTTATATTGATTAGAAGATTTAGATAATAAGTGACCTGTTATATCTTCTTGATGAAGTCTTTGCATTACTATTATTCTTATCCCTAAATCTGCTGGAGTTAAACGGTTAAATAATGATTGAGAATAATATAATTTTATCCTTTCTCTTTCAGGAACAGATTCAACAGTTAAAGGATTTTGAGGATCATCTAAGATAATTATTTTAGCGGTTAGACCAGTAACGTTACTGCCTGTTGTTTTAGAAACTCTATATCCTCCTCTATCAGTAAAATAAAAAGATTTAGCGTTTGCATCACCTCTTAATTTGAATTTACTTTTAAATAAAGTTTGATACTCTGTAGATAATATTAAATCCCTACATAACTGAGCATTCATCATTGCAAGTTTATCGTCATAGCTAATACAAATAAACTTTGTTGTTGGATCTCTTAACCAAACCCAAGCATTAAAACATATAGAACATATTAAAGATTTACTAGTTCTTGGAGGAATATTTACTATAATATCTTTTGATTTTACCTTTCTTTTTTCCATCCTTTCTTGCTCTGCTTGAAGCTCATCACATAAATACTTTATGTGAAAATTATCTTCAAGAACATCTAATGGATGTAATATTTTAAAAGCCCATTTAAAAAATTCATAATAAGAATTTATATAAACGTCCGCACTTAATTGTTGATGTAGTGTTGTTAATAAATGACTCATACTAAAGAAAAAGGATTGAATTCTGAAACATCCAATATATTAATATTACCTCTTTTTACAAGTATTAAAGAGTTACAATATAAAGGTGGATGATTTCCTTCAAACCAAATAACATTCCATTTAATAGAATTATCTTCTTTAGATTTTAAAGAGGGACTAATGGCTTTTACTTTCAATAATAAATAATATTTTTTTTTCAATTCCAAAAAAGGAATAGATGATACTCTTTTAGTCATAACAATATCACCTACAGATATTGTTTTATCTATTTCTACAGAATCTAAAAATATTTTACGATGGCTTTTCATATAATTCTATTAATTTTGGACTTAAGAATGCTACTTGATTTGCAAATTCTTCATCTGCTATTGATATTAAATAATGCATTTCTATAAGCTCTTCACTAGATAATCTAGTTAGATCATAAGAATCATCATCTAATTTAGAACCTATTTCTTTTTGTATATACAAAATAGGATCATCTGAAACCAATTTCAACAATTGTTCTCTTTGCTTTAATATTTGAAGTTTTAATTCTGATAAATCATACTCTGACGCAAAAGAGTAAACAGATTCATATATATTGTTATGCTGAACTAAAGTATTTTCATATAATGTTGAAATATCATAATCATTAAAGATTGAAAACTGTTCATATAATTCATTTTCAACCCAAGATTTTAAACTTTTTTCATCTAAACCCTCAAAATGTGGAAAATAAGCTGCAATATTCTTAACAACATAATTTTCAGTTTTACCAAATATTATGCAATTTTCAAGTACCCATTTGCTAGCTTTAAGTATAACATCTATAGGAACTACATCGTTTATATTTTTTAAAACTAATTTTTTTTTACTTCTAGCCATAAATTATATTTTTTGAGAAAAAATCATAATAGTTTCTACAGCCTCAAATCTAAATTTTCTAGAAATTGAAAATATACTAAAAACATAAATATTTCTATTTGAATCAATTTCACGCATAAAACATCTAAAATATAAACTTTTTTCCAAATAAATATTTAGATCAATTAATTTTTTATTTTCTTCATCTGAAGATTTAGGTACATAAATATATCTATCAACATCTTTAAAAGAAAATGAACTATTTAAGTATGCCTGTATTATATTGATAATCCAATAAAAGAAATACTTTATTGGATTATTTACGTTAATACATTTAGTAAAAACAGAAGTGACCATGCTCTGAATTTTTATTTCAGAAACATGGTCATATAAATTATTTTTCAATTTATTTAAAATTTTTAAAGTAAATAAAAAAACCTTGCATTATTGATAAAGCTGATAAAGTTAAAATAACTTTGTTTTTGTTTTTATTTCTTTTCGCATTATTTTTTAACTGAATAGAGTTTAAAATTTCTCTTTCTTTAAAATTATAATTTTCAAATTTCAAAGAAACAAGTAGACTATTTTTTGACTTTAAAATATCCACCATTGAAGAATTTTCTTTTTGTAAATTAGTTACTAACTCATAACAATATTTTTCCCTTTTTTGCAATTGAAAAAATTCAACAACTATTTTTCTACATTCTTGTTGGGATACAATTGTATCATTTTCTATTTGTTGGCAAAAAGCTTTGTTTAAAAGTAAAACAAAACTAATTATTAGATTTATTTTTTTCATTGATATATCTCCTAACTTCTTTTAATTTTTCAACATAATTATTAAAATTAGATTTTTCATTTTTTAAACTATCAAGTTTATTTTGTGAAATTTCTGTTTTTTTCCTTAAATCACTTAATTGATTTGTTAGATTATCAATTTCCAATTCAATAGCCAATCTTTCTGATAATCTTAAATTATTTAAACTATCATAAGATCTACGTACCCTTAAATTTTCTTTTTCTAAAATTTCAATTTTATTATTTTTATTTCTATATATAAGAAATAACGATAATAAAATTACAAATAAAGAAAACAATAATAAAAAAGTTTTCCAATATCTCTTTAAATAAGATATAACAAAAAATAAATTTTCCATAATTTGAATCAAACTGTTATTTGTTGAAAATTTTCTTTCCGGTTTAAAAGATACATTAAAAGGTATTTGTCTCTTATAAGACATTGAATTAAATTCTTCTTTTATAAAGAATGGAAAATATTTTAATAATTTTTCATTTGAAAAAATCAAATTACCATCAGTATATATTTTAATATAAAGAATATTATTTTCAATAGATAGTGAAATTTTTACTTTTTGATGTATTCTAGCAATAAAAACAAAATTACCATTTAAAAATATATTGCATTTTTCTATAGATGAATTAGAAAATGAAAAATCCAAAAAATAATTTCCTAAATGTATTTTTAAAAAAGAATGTTTACTATAAACAAATTCTTCATGATCCCACTGAGAAGATGTGAAGAAAGAGTCTATAGTAAACAAATATTCAATATTAACAATCTTCATAATTAACACCCATTTTCATTTTGAGTATTACAGATACTGAAAGGAACTATGTTTAATATTTTAATTATTTTCAATGGCTTAATTGAGTCAAAAACATAATTTGTTTTAATTGAATTATCAAAATCAATAGTAAAAATATAGAATTTTTCTTTTATTGATGGATCAAAAGCTAAATAATGAGAATCTTTTTCTAAAGAAGGTAAAATAGATTCATCAAAATCAATCCAATCTAAAGATAAAATATTTTTTTCACTGTTTGAAATTGATATGAAATCTTCTAAAGATTTAGAAATTACTTCAATAGAAGTTGAAAATCTATCGCCATACATTTCAAAAAAACCTTGAGATAATTTATTAAAAAACATCAAAGATTTTGAAACAGTAGCTATTTGAGATTTAGATATTGAAAGAGCTTTATTTGATAATTTATCCATCCAATAAGGACTCAATTCTTTATTGTTTTCTATTTTAAGTAAAGATCCAGCTTTTAAAAAAGAATCTTTATGAATAGAATCAATAATTAAAGGATAAGCCTTTTCAATCAAAGGCTTTAAACATTTTAAAACAGCTAAAAATTTAATTAAATCAACGTAATCAAGTTGAGTATTGTTTTTAGAATCGTTAGTCTCCATTATGAAAATATTTAAAAATTTAATTTATTTCTGTTAGCGTAAGATTCGGCAACTAAACCTCTGTATTTTACAGCAAGTAAAAAAACTTTAGATAATGAAAGAGAATTATTACTAGAAAGCATAAAATTCATCAATCTACATATTTGTTTAATATCTCTTCCTACAAAATTTGGAGCGTAATAAACCAAATTTTCTATATTGTCATTAGAAAGAGGTAATTTATAATTATCAGCCATTATTCTCCAAATCTTCTTTAATTCTTCAATATATGGAGCTTCATATTTTATATGAACCAAACTTCTTGAAACTACAGCATCATCTATAGAATCAATATTGCTAGTCATAAAAATTATACCTTGATAGCTTTCTAAAACCCTAAGAAAAACACCAACGATAGCATTTTGTTCTAAACTATCACCTCTTTGTCTGATATAGACATCAGCTTCATCTATTAATAATACAGCTCCCCATTTTTCAGACCTTTTTAAAGCCAATTTTAAATTTTCCTCTATTTTAGAAGAAGATATACCTAACTGAGAACATTGTATTACATAAAGAGCTCTTGAAGTGCTTTCCGCAAAAACTTCAGCTGTTAATGTTTTACCAGTTCCAGGTTTACCCGTACATAAAACAAACATACCTCCAGTTTTACCTGATACAATATCTTCAAGTTGAAGCTTTACGCCATTTTCTAAAATTGAAACCAAAAGATTCATATCGTCTCTTAAAACTAGCTTATTTTTAAGAGACGTGTTAAACTCATACAAAGATATATTTGACACATGAGCAAACATTGATAAATGTTTTTGAAGATGATAACATTTTATATATAAACCTATTGGAAGTTTAACATTTTTTTCAATATCATCACTTTTTATCCAAGATAAATCTGTAAAAATATCTGTTACAACATCTTCTTCTTCATCTATGACTAATTTACCTGGCTCTGAATAATAATCTAACGAAGTATTTGACTTAGATGAATAATAATAAGAGGATTTTTCTATTTTAGCTTCACCGGTGCCTAAAACTTGTCTACCAATAAGCAATCTTTTTTCATGAAAATCTTTCAAATCCTCTAAATAAACATTATAAATATCTTTAGAAAATGGATATATAGATCTAGATAATAACAAACTAATCAAAGTTTCCTTTTTAGTTGAAATATCACTATAATTAAAATTAAAATTTTTATTACTCAATGATCCATTAAAAACATATCCAAATTCAACCTTACAATAAGGATTATCATTTGACCTTGAAGAAGGATAATAATGTGAACCTAAATAAACCATAGGTTGATAAATATCTCCATCTTTATGGAAAAAAGTATATTTCTCCATAGATAAGGCTAACTTATCCATTGATTTAGGTATGTGCTTTATATCTAAAATCTTAACATTGTTAATGTTTTCAGTAGTTAAAATTTCAAAAAGTAAACTTAATTGCTCTACAATTTTCTTTCTCTTATAATAAGATATTAAATTATCGTTAGAAGCAATTTGAATTAAACAGGCTATAGTTTCAGAGTCAAAATTTTCAATATCTATTTTTGAAAAAGAAGATGGGCTAGATTCAGAATACAAATACCGTAAACTTCTATTTTCTTCCTTATCTAAAATAGATTTTGGTATTTGCTCTTTCCAAATTGAAGGTATTTTAATTTCCATAATTTAGTTTGTTTTAATAGCTTTTTTAATAATTTCAATGCAAGTAACAGAATCAAAATTTTGAAAAATGTACTCTATAATAGAGTGATCAAGTTCTTTTTTGAAAGCTGAAGCCTTCATTTCTCCAAAATGATCAAAAATCACATCTGAAGTTTTTAATGATGAACCTTTTGAGTTTAATTCAAAAGAGATTAAAAAAACTTCTTTTAATTTAGGTGAAATGTCTTTAGAAAAAGAAGTGGAACTTTGAGATTCTGAAAAATCTGAATCCTTAATTGACAATTTATAAAAATAAACCCATTCCATAGAAACTAGATTTTAGTAAGATTTATGCAAAAATGATGATTTTTATTTAAACTTTATCTATATCTATACTTTCTCTTTAAATAAAATATAAAATCCTCAAAATTAATTATTCAAACGCGTGCAACAACCTAATTAAGAACCATTTAAGGCTCATATAGGCTAATATACTTCTCATATAAACCATATATAAATCTCATATAAACCTATACATAATATAAATAAAATTAATATAACATATACCCGTATTATTATATAATATATTATATATAATATTAATAATATATATAATTATATAAATATAATTATATTTTAATATTATTAATAAAAAAAACCATAAATGCAAATTTATGGTAATATTGGATTAATTGGAAAAGGGGTTTGGGGAAAAGGGGTTATAAAGGAACCCCTTGCACGTATACGTAACATGCAATAACACGTTATCTTAAAAATAAACAAATTTTTTTCACAGTTTTGATAGTCAAAAAATACCCCCAGCCCCCGCGAATTTCTCATAATTCTATCTTATTGTTATTTTCTCTCTTTTTTGAATGTTTTTAATAGCTATCAGTTTTCCATTTTTTAATTTGGAGTTTGGTTTTTTGCTTTTTTTTAAAATTAAAGTATCGAAAATTGATATTTCAAATTCAAATCCCTTACCTGTCATTATCCTTTTTCCATTTTTTCTCATTTCATAGATTAATTTATAGACATAGGACACAGGGCTAGATTTTCCTAAATTAAATTTTTTAGCTGTATCTATCCACCCTGAAACTATATTATTATCTATTTCTGAGAAAGTCCAATAAATATCTTGAATTATTTCAGATCCTTTAATTATTTCATGACTAGCAAACAATGCAAAACCTTTTTTATCATCTACATCTATAAAAGTATTGCTAATAAAACCTTTTGGTCTTAGAATCGATTCTTTCATACTTGTGGTTAATTTTATTCAAATGAAATATTACACGAGATGGTTTACACATCTATACAAAATTGAGTCAACCAGAATTAGTTTTTGAAGACTATGCTACCATAACTGGTTCTACAATGTCTATTTGATAAGCATTAAAACTTCTCCAATTATTTTTCTCCAAATCAAAATATGTTATCATAGAAATATCTTTAGGTTTTAATCCTTTAGGTTGCAATTCTTCTGGAACTAAAGAAAGCATAGTTGTACCTACAGCTTTTCTTTTTTCTCCTTTTAATTTAGTGAAATAAAACTCTATACTTGGATTATTTTTTAACGCTTTTTTAAGCTTAAAGCATTTCCAAGCTTTTTTCAAGGCTTCACTAAAATTATCACATTTTGATTTAATCTTATGGGCAATCTGCATAACCCAACGTTGAGCCTTATATTTAAGATTTCCTTCTTGATTGAAAGAGTTTTGAGAAGATAGTGTTAAAGTTTCCATGATTTTAGAGATTAGAGTGTTAAAATGTTATATTCTATATTTGAAATATAGATTTATGCAAATATAGAATCTTTATCTCAAATAAAAAAATTTTTGAGATATTTTTTTTCAAAAAAAAACCCAACAAGTTTCCAAGTTGGGTTCATTGATTTTAATAACTTATTAAAAATCAATAAGTTAAAATTTAATAATTTTTTTCTCTAAATCATGAATTAGAATTTTTCTTTGAAAAATGTTGATGTTCTGTAGAACCTTGTTCAAATTTTGGTAAGATATTTTTCTTAAAATCGTTAGAGCTTCTAATTTTTCTATCTTTTTCTATCTGCCCCAATGTCATTTTAGGTGACACCATCCCTAAAACAGGTTTACCCATTAGTTTCAATTTAATATTCCCATTGTTTGGGCAAAAAATTTCTTCTTTTTCATTTTCTACATCTACAGTAAGGTTTCCAATTCTATTGCAATATTCACAACCTTTTTGATTTTGCTGGCAATAAAAATTTCTTTTCATTTTATGTTAGAATTTAAAATTGTTATAAAATATATATTCCCAAATATTATCTAAAATAAATGTTTTAGTGAGTTCATCTAATTGATTTTCTTTTGTTTCTATTATATTTTTCAACTCATTAAATATTTCTTCATTTTTCAATGAGTTATAGTTTTTTATCAATTTGCCAATATCTATTTTTATATCACTTATTTTTAATATATTTTTTTCTTCTTTTTCTAAAATTTTTAAAAATTTTCTATGTGGACTTTCAAAGTAAAAAGATTCAAATATTTGAAAAAACTCATAAGATCTTTCAAATTGATCACCTAAATCATCTATATCTTTTATGTTCATTAAATCATACCCTATAGATAAAATTATTTTATCGTACGGTTCTGAATTGTTGTTTATATAAGATAAATAACCATTACCTTTGATTCCAGATTTTAAACTTTTTCTACCTAAAAAAAATTCAGCATCTTTTTTTCTTACTTTTCCTCCAAAAATAAAATACAATAAGACCGCCTCATAAAAAGAATTTGGCGGTCTCTGGCTGATAATAGATAAATTTATTAATTTTTTTGTCAAAAATTATCTTTTTTAAATTTTGAAATTATCATTCTCCAAGCTTTTTCATCATCAGATGAAATATATCTTTTCCATTTGTTTTTTAATTTCCACCATTTAACAAGCTCTTCTATTTTTGATAATACAAAATCTTCCTTTAAGGATTTATCAATTCTTAAAATTTCTTCAAAAAGTCCTTTTTTAAATTCTTTTTCACTTTCAAATTCTTTTAAAAGTTCTTTTTTGGCAAAAAGCAAAGCTGGTATCATTTTTACATAATTAACTCTATCAACTCTACTATTTAGAAAATAATCTATAGTTTCTAAATCTAATTGATCGTAATTCAATAAAAAATCATCCCAAACATCTATTTTCCAATGAATTTTCTTTTTACGTTTCCTTTGATCCCAATGCCCATCATCACCCATAACCCATATATCTTCATCAGGCAAATAAGATATATATAATTGATTTTTATAATCTTTTTTTTGATATACCTGATAAACACCCATTTGAGGAGGTGAAGGCACTTTCCAGTCACTATTTAACCAATAAAAAAGTCTATCTTTTTCTCTTCCGTTTCCGCCATATATTGCAGCATTTAAAACCCTAGTGCCTTCAACTATAGAGTCTTGAAGATTTCTTTTCCATTCTCTAAAAGTAATATGACCATCAGTTAAAAGATCTTCTGCATCATATACTAACTTAAAATTTTCACTGTTTTCTATTCTACCTAAATTTACTTTACCTGCTAAATCAAATAAATTAGCTCTATCAATTAAACCTTGAAGTAAACCTATTATTGTTTTATACTCATGTATTTTTTTATCTAATTCTTTAGCACCCCAACTAGAATTTTTACTTTCTATAGATTCATTTTGTATTTCATTTTTCTTAGGAAATAAAACGTTAAATGGACTTATTTTTTCTGTGAATACTCTATATAAATTTTTACCGTTTCTACATAATATGTAAGTTCTTTGTTTATTGTGGATATTTAAAGTTGAATTGTAAAAACTATCACCATAATCCTTATCTCTTCTCCTAGGTCTAAAAGCAACTATACATTTCTGTTCAGGTATTATTTTTTCAAAATTATTATTTTGTATTAACCATTTATCAAACTTATCTACATTTGAAAAATCTAAACCCTGATCTTCATGGTGAATTATAGCACATTCTTCATCCATAAATAAAACTAACTGCCTAATGTGCAATATGTCTTTATCGCTAGCTTTTTCACCTTCAAGGATTTGAACTATTTCTTCTTCTATACCTAAATATAATTCTATTATTTGAATTGTTTTATTTGCCTTATCTAATTGAGCCATCATAGAATTTTTGTATGATAAAAGCTTATTTCTACGCTCAATTAGTTCGTTTTCAAGTTTTTGATGTTTAGCTCTTAAAAGAATATTAACATTTTCAAAATAAGCTATCTTATCAGATAATTCCAAAGAAATTATTTCTAAAACCTGTTTAGAGGCTTTACCTATTAATGAATTTTGTTCACTTTCATTATGTTGAAAAATAAAAGATCCATTATCTAATTTTTCAACATCTTCAATAATAGAAGATAATTCACCATTAAATTTAGTAAAATAATCTAATATATGAGATAAATATTTTTGTTTTGTTCTTTTGTCTTTATAATACTCAGTTCCATCATAATTTAATGGAATAAAAGTAATTAGGTATAGTTCACTATTTTCAGATTTATCTTTTGATAAGATTTTCAATAAAGGGTAATCATTTTCTATTTTGTTTCTTATAAATATATCCCCAATATTTATTGTATTTTCATCATTAGATAATAATGGATTATTTGATTTTTGTATATTAGACATTGTTATTTAGAGTTTAGTGTTTAAAATTTACTATTCACTTATAGATTCCAAAAACCTAACTCTTTCGTCAAAAGTTTTTGAAATTTCAACCATAAGTAACTTAAATTCTTCAATTTTTGAAATAATATCTGACAAATTTTTAGAGTCTGATAAAATATGACTATTTAAAAAATGAACAAGAGCGTCACTTAATTTTATATAGTAACCTATTTTACAATTCCAAATTGTCATTTTATCTAATTCAACATCCTTACTCCAATGCATTGTTCTCCAAGATCCCTCATAATACTCTATCTTATTTCTTTCATCTATGGTTATAAGACAAAGCTCTCTCTTTTTTTGTAAATTTGTTTGATTTTTTTCCATTATAAATGTGATATAAGTTATAAGCAAATATAATAATATATTTAAAATAAATACTATACTTGCTTATAAAATTTTAAAGATTTGAAACTTTAGCCCAATAAGCTATTAAAGATGCATCTATAACTCCATTATGTGGTTTTCTTGATCTTTGCGTCATTATAAATGACTCATTTGGAAATAATCTATTTGAAGCTAAAAGGGCCATATCTTTAGGATTTTCCATTTTTTGAATACCCTGAAAAGAAACTTTTTGCCAAATTTTTGGCTGAACTTTAACGTATGGCTTTTTTAAAACCTTTAAAGATGATTCAATTCCACCAAGTATTCTACCAAATTCAAAATTAGATTTAGCTGAACTTCCATAAATAGAGTGAACATCTTCTAAAGCTATTTTAACATCATAATCATCAAAACTAATCAAATTTATTAACTCTACAGAGTTTAATTCTTCAACTATTAATGGCATAACTGAGGTTAAAATAATATTGCAATTAGAATCTATTGCTGCAATACCTCCATCTTTTCCTGGATCTATACCCACATAAATTTTATTTTTCATTTTCTACATTTTTGAAGTTAAAAGTTAATTGACCTGAACCTGAATTATAATCTCTTATTTTAAGCTCTAAACATTTTATTAATTTAGAACAATCTTCATAGTCTAATTGAGAAACTAAAATACTTGGAAATAAAAGACCCAATTCATTAGACATCCAAGTAGACATTATTTTTTGTTTTTTCTTTAAATCAGGTTCTTCCATTAAAGAATAACATTGATTTACCAATGTTAATATTTTGGCTCTTATAGATCTCAATTCATATTTTGCAACAGAACCCAAAGGTTGACCCATACCATTTAAACTAACAAAAGCTCCACATTTTAAACATCCTCTAACATTTACTGAAGATCCATGTTTTATTACGGCGTTTTTTGGAAATACTGTTGTTTCAGAATCGCAGTAAGGGCATTTAAGCCCTTTTCTATATTCATCAAAATAAATTTTTTTAAGTTCTTGTTTCATTTTATGTTATTTTATTGTTGTTATTTTGTTTTTCTTTACTGCTTTAAATATTTTAGATGTTGTACCCTCAAGTTCATGTTGACTAATCATCAACACTTGATAATTTGTTTTTGAAAGCATTTCAACTAAACCGCGAGTTCCTGGTAAATCTACAGAATCTAAAACCTCATCTAAAGCAATCAAATGCAAACCATTTGATCCTGAAGTTGATAAATCTAACATTGCCAATAAAGTAGCTAAATCTACTCTAGCTTTTTCACCTGAAGAAAGTGTTTCATATTGACCTATAGGTAAACCATCTCTAAATATTGTTAAAGAAACTTCATCCTTTAAAGATCCATTAGATAAAATTCTAAAACCTTCAAATTTTATAGACAAATCAGAACCTGCTCTAGATAATCTATCACTTATTAATGAAGACAAAGTATCTAACATTCTTCTACATAACCATCCCTTAAATTCATTAAACTTATTTACCCATAATTGAGCTGTAGATTGATGAACCAATAAATTATCTCTTTCTCTATTTATTTCTAAAAGATCTAGATTTATTTTGTTTATTGTTTCATTTACTGATTTTATATTTGATTCAATTATTTTGGATTTTTCAACAATTGAGTTTTCTTTAGCATCTATATCGATTTTAAGTTTTTGCCCATTATTTTTCAATAATTGTATTTCTTTTTCTAGTTGAGAAATATCAAAATCATATTGATCAATTTTTCTTTTTTTATTATTAATTTTTTCATCTATTAAATTTATTTTCATTAAATACTCCTTTTTTTCATTTTCTATTAATATTTTGAAATCATTTTTCAACAATTCTAAAATATCGCTAGTTTCTTTTTTTAATTTATAAAAACCATCTAAAGTTACATTCTTTGTCTCATTCAATGAATCAATATCTTTATTTAATGTTTCTTTAGATCTTGAATATTCTAAATCAATAACTGCCATTTTTTCTCCATATATTAAATTTTCAGATTGTTTTAATTCATTTATTTTTAAAATTTCGTTTTCGTGATCAATTTCCAATTGGTTAAGTTTTTCTTCTAAATCTGCAATTTGTTCAATTAATTTAGTTTCTATGTTTTGATCGTTATCATTAATTAAATGTTTTAAACCACATTTTGGACACTCAATTAATTGATTTTTTTTAGATTGTAGCGAAGATATTGATAAACTTATTTCTTTTTTTGATATTGAAAAATTGGAATTTAATTCTTTTTCCTTAATAGTTATGGAATTTAAAGATTCCAATATTTCAATTTCAAGTAATCTTTTATTTTTTTTAAAAACAATATCTAATTGACTTAATTCTTTTTGTTTTTCATAAATATTATTGTTGAAAAAGTTTTTTTGCTCTTCTATTTCAAGATCTATTGATTTTAAATCATTTTGAACATCTAATATTTCCTCACTATATTCATAATTGTCACCAATTATAGATTTTGGTTTATTTATGTTATTTTTGGATTCTTCTAAATCAAAAATTTCATTTTTTAAATTATTTTTTAATTGTTTTTTACTTTCTACTGAAAGCAAAATAGAATTTATATTTGAAGAAATTTGATTTATTTTATTATTAAAATCAACCAAATCTACTTCCTTAAAAGACTCATGTTCAATAAAAACATTTTGTAAATTTTGCTCATAGGAAAATAAAGTTGATTTTCCTAAATCCAAAGAACCTAAAATTCTTTCTCTAGAT
Organism: uncultured Candidatus Saccharibacteria bacterium; assembly: GCA_964507955.1. Taxonomy (GTDB): domain Bacteria; phylum Patescibacteriota; class Minisyncoccia; order Phycocordibacterales; family JAACPR01; genus JAULZV01. The sequence goes on from CAZDRR010000003.1 coordinate 37,097, forward strand.
AACTCAATTGAATTTATAGATTCATTAATTTGTTTTAAATGTTTTCTAGCATTTTCTAAAAAAGTATCCGCTTTTGATGCATTAGACAATCTTAAAATTATTTCTCTTTTTTTACTCTCTTTAGCTTGACATAAAGCGTCATGTGAGTTTCTTGTTACTATATAAGAATTTAATAAATCATCCTTATCAAAGATATTTAATTTGTTCAAAATCCAATTAGTAGCATCATCTTGACTAGTTACTGGAATATTTTCACCATTAACTGTTATAACACATGAAGTGCTACTTTTTTCAAATATTTCTCTTTTTATAACTATCTTATCTTTTCCAATTATAGTTAATTCAATATTGGCAGATTTTTGATCCTTTCTAATTAATTTTTTTACAGGTATGCCTCTTAATGACTTACCAGATATTGCAAAATAAATAGCTTCAACTATTGAAGACTTTCCAGAGCCATTACTTTCTTGACCATAATCGTCATTATTGTAACCAACAACAACATTTACGTTTTTGTCAAAATCTAAAGAAGAATTTTCGTAAGAAAGAAAATTATTGATTATCAAAGATTGTAGCTTGTAACTCATTTTAAATAGATTTTAGATGATTCAGGATTTAATTCTTGCAATTCACAAAATTCATAAAACAATTCTTCAACACTTTTTCTTTGTATAGTTTCAGAATCTTGACTATTTATTAATTCATTATCTGTTTCAAAAACAATTTCATAACCTAATTCAGTTAATCTTTCTATTTTTTTAGTGATCCCAGGAACATCTTTTTCTTTTGTTGAAATGATCAATTGAACCCTATCTCCTCTATTTATCATTTCTTCATCCATAGGTTTTATAGAATCTAAATTTAAAATAGGAACATATTTTCTTATTAGTTTTCTAATAGAATTTAATTCAACATATTTACATTCTAAAGAATTAAATTCTGAATCCCAATAAAGAATACATACCCCCTTACCTAAATTTTCTCCAAAATTATGTTGATAAGATGATCCTATATAAACACAATGACCAACTATACTTCTATCGTGATAATGGCCACTATAAACATTATCAAAAACACTTAATTCATCTACAGTTAAACCTTTAGAAGATAAATTTCCCCCTTGTTGTTTTCCGCCTATAATGTCAGAATGAGTAAATAATAATCTCTTTAAATTTTTAGATTTATTTTTATCTACTGAAGATATAAATTTTCTTTGATGTTCTAGTTCAAAATAACTTAAAAGAAATATTTGAAAATCTATATATTGCCCATCAATATCTTTAATCTTTTCATTTATAAATCCAAAGTCTTCAAATAGATTAAAATTGCTATGTGAAGAAAAAGCGCTAAGAAATGATTCTTTACTTGAATGATCTATTTTATCATGGTTACCAACTATTGAAACTAACTCAATATTTGATTCATTATAAATTTTTAATATATCTAAAAAAGAAAGTAAGCAATTTAAAGGTTGAGCTTTTCTAGAATTAAAAACATCACCTAAATGATAAACCCTAGATAATCCTAAAGAGGAGCTAATTTCTAAAGCCTTTACCATAGAATTTTTAAAAATATCTATAGTATTTTCAGTATTGTGGGTATCTGAAATTAATACCGCTAAAGGTATCTGATTTTCTTGTAAGTGTTTCATTATATTTCTATTTAGATAAAAAAAGAGGGTTTTTACACCCTCTTTAATTTTATTTAGTTAAAATTTATATCTAAATGTTTGGTTAAAACATCCATAACATCATGATCCAATTTATATCTATATACATCGGATTGAGTATCTGTACCATAATGGAAATTCGCTAAATGGTTTGCAGCATTGTAAATCATCCAAGCGTTGATTGTTGCACCACCAAGCAATGAAGCTTCTTGAGCGGCCATATCTGCCAACAAGTGAACTTTTTTCTTTGGCAACTGAGTTTTTTTAGTTAAAACTTCAGTTAATTCTTCGACTTCTTTTGGAGTTAATTGTCTATCGGTTAATTTTTGATACTTTAATACCGCCTTATTTGATAAATTAACCAATGTTTTCAATTCATCTACTGAAATTATGTTTCCACTTTGATGCTTTTTCTCAATAGCTTCATTGAGAGAAAAGGCATATAAACCATTAGAACATACTTTTCTCCAATGATATGCCATTATAGATTGTCTACATGAACCATTGTATGAATTTGTAGCTCTAATAGCAATAAATATTTCATCGTTCTCTTGAATAGAGAAAGGCATTGTTCTTATGATAAAATCATAATAAAATATCTGGTTATTGATATTTCTAACAGATGCCATAATATTTTCATAGCCAACAAGTTCAACTAAAGAATCCACCAAAGGCATTACAAAATCTTCATTTGAAGTCAACGTATAAGAATCACCGTGAATTCCCAAAACATGATTATCTTCAGTGTGAACTATTTGAGCAAAATCTTTAGCAAAGCTCATGTTTTCAGGAAAAAAATCTTCTATTTGGGTAATTATAACCGGAAAAAAAGAAGGTTTCAATACTGATAAATCTTCATTTAATGGTTGAAGATTTGGTTTAGTTAAAACCATTTGAGAAGGTAAATCGGCAACAGTTAATTGCTTTTTCTTTGAAGTAGTTGAAGCTTTAACATTTTTTACAGATTCAGCGGGAGCTATTGAAGTAGTCATTGTCTTAGAGATTAGAGTGTTTGTGTTTAATTGATATGCAAATATAGATTCTTTATTTTAAATAAAAAAATTTTTCACATATTTTTTTTTCAAAAAAGAAAAACCACTAAGAAATTATATCCTAGTGGTTTAAATCATTACTCAATTAGTAGTTTATTTATTTTTTTTGAGCAGCTTCGGCTTTTAATCTAGCCAATCTATCTTTGATACTTTCTTTTACTTCAGGTCTTTTTGGTTTTTCATCCTCAACCTCTTCAAAAGAATTATCATCCTCTTCATCATCCATTAAGGCTGGAGGTTTAACCCTTGGAGCTTGAAATACTGGTTTTTCTTCTTCAGCACTCCAAGGCAATTCGTTTTCCTCTTTAGCTATTTTTTTAGCTGGCTGCTGATTTACAGGTTTTTTATAAGAGCGATCATCGTTGGCCTCGTTATCTTCACTTTCTTCAATTTTTGAAGCTCTATTTTTAGAAATAGCTTCATTTCTTTGAATAATTTTTTCAAATGCTGAAGATTTCTTAAAAGGCAATTCATCTTCTTCAGATTCTTCCTCTTCTTTAGAATCTTCAACAACTTCCCATAAATTATCGTGAAAATCAACAATTTCTAAAAATTCTTCGCTTTCAAAAATACCCATTTTATGCATTTTGTCAAAATTTTGCAAACCTTCAAGTTGAAGTTCAAAATCTCTACGCGTAAAGCATTTTTGATATATTTCAGATAATGGAGTTACTTGGCTAAACCAATCAAGTTGTTCATCAGTTAATGGAAATAACTGTATTTGACCTCTAGATCCTTTAATTGTGGGCGCATAAATTTCTACTTGATAGTAATCCTGAGGCTTATCGGCATTACTATTGTAAACAATTTTGATTGCTCTACCATCATCTGGATCAGTAAAAGGATCGGTTCCTAAAGGATCTCCATCAGTTTCTAAAGCAGATATTTGATTCAATCTGTTTTTAACGGCTTTTTTTATTTCAAGTCTACCGTTAATAACATTGTCACCCACAATTTTTGAAGCATAACAAATCCAAGTTTCTTGAGGTGTTATACCTTGAATACTTTTTGTTTTATCTTTTGAGAAAAAACCATAAATAGGTCTCAAATACTCCTTTTGAGTGTCTGAATTTGATGAAATACGTCTAGCTTTTTCTTCTGCTAAACGTTTGTATTCTTCAATCAAATCATTTGGAGCATCACCGTGAACTTTTGAATTGAAAACAGATTTGTAAATAAAAATTTTCTTACCTGTCTTGTTCTTTTTATCATCCAACTCATCTACCAAAATAGGTAGTCTATGAACAACTCTAGGAACTGTAAAGGTATAACCACTATCTGGATGTGGAGGAAAAATTCTAAAAATATTGCTGCCATCAGCAATTTTTAGATATTCGGTTCTGCTAGGATCTGATAATTTACTACTAAGTAATTCATCAGCTTCCTGCGATTTAGCTACAGATGTAGCTTTTAAAGCACTTCTGTCAATTCTTGTTGTTGCCATTTTTTTAAAAAATGTTAAATTGTGAAAAAATATAACTTGGGTTTCAAGTTCTTAAAAATTAAGTAAATATAATAAAATATTCTTTTTTTTGGATTCTTCTCAACAAAAAAGGCTAAAGAAAATAATTAATTTTTCGATAGCCTTTTTAATTACCAAACCCTTAAATATAAAATACTCGCTTAATCGTTAGAATCGCCATCTTCATTTTGATCCTCATCTTGATCATCAATTTCCCAAACCTCTACCAGATTTGTTTTTTGTATACCTATTAATTCAAAAGGTATTGACCATGTAGATGAAAAAGAATTAAACTGAGCTAAAGCCAAATCAAATTTTGGAGCTCTAATCAACAAAGATTCATTTTTACGTTTTTCTTTACCTCTATCATTTGTAGTTATATAAACCACTTTAGCTAAAAATAAAGAAGATCCCTCGCCTATTACATCAGAAATTCTAGCCTTTTTAATTTTTTCGACTTTCATTTCGCTAAATTCAGAAGCAAATAATTCATAAGCTCTAGTTTCAGCATCAATAAAGTTTTCAGCTTCTATCAAATGGACATTTTTTCTTGTTTTTAAAGATCCATCTTCTTGTTCTTGATAATAAGAAAATTCAACATTTTGCCAATTTTTCATTTGATTTTTTTTTAAGTGTTGTGGATTTAGTGGGACTCGAACCCACGCGCGCATCTCTTAATTGATCAGAAAAAGAGTTTATAGCGTCTTACGTTCTGCCTCTCCAGAACAGCTCTAACCAACTGAGCTATAAATCCAAATTGTGGGCCCAGCAGGACTCGAACCTGCGACCACCTGATTATGAGTCAGATGCTCTAACCGACTGAGCTATGGGCCCTTTTAAGTTTTGGGGGATTCGCAAACGTCTGTTTTCATAAGGCGCTTAAAGTTAATGATTTGTTTGGTTTATATATGGAGATCAGTTATATCAAAGCATTCTATATCGATAGATATGGTTTGATATTGATCATAAAAATTCGTCTTGTTTAGCGAGCCGGCAAAGTTTACTTTAACCGATAAATGCGGCGACGAAAATTTATACCAAAACAAAATCAATATACCTGCATAAAATTGGGAGCAGATTGGATAGCGAAAAAACAGAACGTTTGCGAATTACCACTTTTTTAATTAAACCCCATTTTTAAAATATAGCGGAGCCGCCAATAAACTAGCAGCAATGGGGTTATTTTTAATTTGGCAAATTATCGGATTTGCCTACTATCTTCCGATACAGATAGTGAAAGAATAGAGGGATTCGAACCCACAAATCTTGAAAAAGATACCACCTTTTAAAAAGTTATTCTTTAAAAATTTGATAGACTATTTCCCGGTCTATCAGCGGTTACAAAAATTAAGCAGCTACTGCCATTCTTGAATTAAGTGAAAAAATGTTGCCATTTATTTCGGTTATCCCACTTTTCACACTCTTATTTCCCTGTCAAATCCAAGCGACCCCATTTTATTTTTTAAAACCAGCAAGCTGTAGAATAATGTCTACTATTACACTTTTTTAAAGCTACTTGCTGATTTTGAGCTGGCAGGCTTGTGGAGTCGGTGGGAGTCGAACCCACGTCCAAAGAAACAGCTATGCAAATACAAACGTGAAATGTTTTTAGTTTTTTAAAGTGAATTTAGAAAAACCTCTAATATTTGTTTCAATACAAGAGTCATCTATTAAAATCCAACACATAAAATGTTTTTTCAAAAAATCAATATAAAAATTTTCAAATGGCTTTATACAATCTAAATCATTTTTTTCAATATGTGAAACAATAATTCTAAGTGATTGAATTGTTTTTTTAAAATCACCAAAATGAACCATATAATGCTCTATTCTTGAAATATGCCATCTTACTTTTTCAAAAGAATCAAGCTTCATTTTTAATGAAGAATCTTTTAAATCAGTATAGAAAAATTCATCTGAATGATTAGGTTTACCATTTTCAATCATTTGAATAATTTCATTTATACTAAATAAAACTTGACCTCCAATAGTAGTAGCATCTAAACCATTTTTAACTAAAAATAAATCTTCGCATTCATTAAACCCTAAAGAAGAATTATCCTTATTTAAAATAAATTTTTCAACTAACTTAACTCTTAATGGAGCCAAATCTTTAAATGTTGGCATTTTAAAAGATAAATTTTCCATAAATAAATTTTCTATTTGTTATAAGCAAATATACTATATTTAAAGTATAGATTATTTATTTTCTAAATTCTCAAATAAATCTCTTAAATCAAAGAACTTTTGGTGATTCTCTTTGGATTCGAACCAAAGACCGACAGATTAGAAATCTGTTGCTCTATCCAACTGAGCTAGAGAATCATTTTATATGCAAATATAGTATCTTTATATTAAATAAAAAAACTTTTGCATATTTTTATTTAATAGCTATATAAAATGTAATTATTTTCTTTGCAAAAGTTTTCCATCCATTTTACTATTTCTACAGCAGTATCTGGAGGTATAGATAACCAATTTTTAATTGGTTGGCCAAATTGATCAAAATAATGAACGTGAACAAGATTATTATCTTCACTTTTACAAAAAACTGAAGTGTAACCGCAAATCGTTTTTAAGAAAATTGGAGTTGGATAATTTGCCATGATTTTAGAGATTAGAGTGTTTATGTTTAATTGATATGCAAATATAGATTCTTTATCTCAAATAAAAAAATTTTTTGAGATATTTTTTTCAAAAAAGAAAAAATAATTTGCAACTTGTTGATAATCTTTATTTTGAAAGACTTTTTATCAACTCTAAACTCGCTTCAAAATGCATCCAATCGAAATTTTTTTCTAAACCGTAGCTTAAAAAGCCTTCATCATAAAAGCATTCTATCATTGGAATGTATTCTTTTTTAGAAAATTGAGCTTTTGGTT
>CAZDRR010000004.1:0-41275 GCA_964507955.1 uncultured Candidatus Saccharibacteria bacterium
ATTTTGTTATAGCTTTTCTGAGTTTGTCTGCTGCTATGATATGTTTTGATGTTTTACTTCCTAAGCAATACTCTCTAATTTCAGCCGGACTAGGAATATTTGAATAAACTCTTTCAGAAAGCAATCTTTTCAATCCTTTTATAAAAACTTCAATTTCAATATCTCCGCACAATTCATAGTATATATTTATTTGTTCCTTATCCATTTTTTTTTGTACTATTTTTTCTATCAAATTAGTTCCTTGCAAAAATTCGTCTTTTGTCAATTTACAACCTCCATTTCTTTTTCTTTTTCTTTTCTTAACTCCTCTAACATTATTTCGGATGTACTTCTAAAACCTTCTGATGTTTTATAATTAACATAACTTTCAAACTTAGTTCCGAATAAAGTTTCAGGTCTTAAATACTGTGCCATTTTATCGTTGTTCAACCAAGCAGAACACATATTATCTATACATTTTTTAAAATCTTCCAAATTGAACTTTTCTTTAAATCTAGCTTTTATTAAAGTTTTAGTTTTTTCAGTAGTGTGTTTGTAGTTTGTTCCTGCTCTTAAATTTAAGTATTTTACAATCTCCTCAAAAGGCAAATTATTGTTTTTATCGTTCTTAACATTCTTTTCGTTTTCTACATTCAAAACATTAATACATTCTTGTAGTGTGTTCACTTGTTGTTCACTTGTTGTGCAGTTGTTGTTCACTTGTTGTTCACTTGTTGTGCAGTTGTTGTGCAGTTGTTGTTCAAAGTGTTGTTCACTATGTTGATACTTACTCCAGTTAAGTATTGATATTAAACGATTTTTTGTAGTTTTCCGTTGTTCAATCTGTTGTTCGATTTTTTCAAAATAGGTAAGAATACGCTCACACTTGCTCTCGTCTATTCCTGTTTCTTCTGCTAATTGTTTGCGACCTATCGTAAATTGTCCAGCTTCGCATCTAAACGGTTTACCTCCTAAAAGCTCTTCTCTGCCTTTATGTGTAGCTTTCATAAGTAAGTGAATCCATAAATGTACTTTTTCAGAATCTTTATAGAAAGCTTTTTCTTTTAGTTGTCTATGCAGTCTTATATAGCCATAATCCTCAGCCATCACTTCACCTCTTGTTTAAAAAAATTCCTTGCTTTTTCTAATAAATCAATACTTCCCTCTCCGCTGTTTACTAAATTTGTCATTGTAGGTCTTGATACCTCACAATACTTTGCAAGTTCAGTAATTGTCTTTTTATTTTTTTTAAGTAAAAAATTTAATTCTGTTATTACTTCGTTTTTCATTTTATCACCTCCAAATATATAATAACATTTTTATTTAGTTTTGTCAAATTTTATTTACAAAAGTATATTTTATTTTACAATTTATTTATTTTTAAAATAAAAGGTCAACTTAATGACCTTTAAAATTTTATTTTTCTATGAGTTTTAAATAACAACTACCAAAGTTATATTCTTTTTCTCCTGTCAATTCAAGTTCTGCTCTATTCCAATTGAAAATTATTAAAAAATTATCAGGAACATACTCTAAAAAATCAATCAATTTTTTCTTTGTCATATTATTCATCCTTTTTAGATTGCAAAGATTTAATTTTATCTACTAATTCTATATTGTATTTTACTTGTTCCAAATATTTTTCTCTATAACTTTTGTTTTCTATTTCCATTTGTTTTAAAGTTATTTCAAGTTTTAAGTTTAAAAGAACATCTTCAATAAATTTTATTATTTTATTACGCAAAATTATCACCCCTAATTTAGTTTTAAATTTTTTATTCATCAGTTATTCTTTTAAAAATTCTACTTGGATTAACACATATTATACTCCAACAATTTTCTATATCCATTTCGCATACATCACAATCCGCATATTTATCATTAATAATTTTATATTCTATACCCCTAACTACTATTTTTTCATCCATTTTTCACCTCGTCATATAATTTAATCTGTAATAAATCAACCTTGTTACACTTTAAAACCTTACATATTCGTTTTATAGTATAAGATATTTCATTTCCTTTTTCGTCCAGTATCATATCTTTAAGAAATTTGTTTAGACTTGAATATCCGGAACCTATTTCTTTTAGAAAAAGTCTGTTGTTGAAAACTCCGTTTACAGATGTTTCGGGAAGTTTTTCACCCAATCGGACTATATTATATTTTATAACTTGCAATTTAAGTTCAATATATTTTTTATTTTTATCAATCATAGTAAACCTTCTTTTTTTAGAAATTCAAGGCATTGTTTAGCTTTTTCTTTTGAAGTAAAGTAAACTTTTGTATAATCACCAGAACAAACGTAATCCATATACAAAACTTTATATTCGTTTGCGTAACTTTGAATAAAATATTTTGTAGTATACTCTGTAATATTATCATCATTCTGGAGCTTCCACGCCATCTGTGCCATCGCTAATTTTATAACTTTTTTAACCTGTTCAGCTTGTTCAAAAGTTTTGAAAGAGTTATAATTTTTTATTAAATCTATACTTAAATCATAATTGTTCATTTCACTAGCGAATATTCTTCCGTCACAACCTATAGAAAAAAATCTTTCTCCCGTTTCAGGCTTCCAAACTTCATTCTCTTTTATTTCTTCAAGTTCTGAAAAATTTTCTTTTAAAAAACAAAATCTATCGTTTGCCATAAATTTTTCATCACTATCATCGTTCAATCTTATAACCTCTATAATTTTATCTTGATTATTTATTACAAACTTTAAAAAAGTTGTGTGTACATCTTGAATAACAAAACTATTCACTATCTCTTCCAAACTTTTTAATTTACCTTTATATTTCATAAAAATCACTTCCTTTTATTTTGATTATTTGTCACTGTATGCACTGCAACATAATTTTTTAATGTTTTGTTGAGTGCATACAAGTATTTTATAGTTTAATATTTTTGCGTTGTTTTAAATTATGATTATTTTAAAAAGGATTGTACTCTTCTATTTCTCCGATATCATTAAAATCGTCCATAAAATCTATTTCTTTTACTTTCTTTTCTTTTATTTGCATTGCATCAGCATTGCATTTGCTATGCATTTGCATTACATTTGCATCTTTTTTAAATTCTATTTCTTCTTGATTTACTTTATCCCATCTTATTTTAGCCGCTTGTCTAGCTCTTTCTGTTTTTTCGATATAAGGCTGTAAATAATATATTTGTTTTATAGAAAAAAAACTTTCATTTTCATCTAAAACAAATAATTCATAGTTTTTTATAACTGTTTCAAGTTTTGCAAGAGAAGTGTTGAACTCGTCTGCAAGTAAATCAATATCTTTTAAAGGATACCTAAAATCTTGTTGTTCTCTTAAAACCTCTAACAACATGAAATAAATACCATACCCTTCCACGCTCAATTCTTTTATAACTCTTTTTAATTTTCTGTCGTGTCTTGCATTTGAAAAATGTGGAAAATAAAAAGCATTTTTAATCATTATTTCACCTCTTTTTTTAACTTTTCTTTCAAAATAAATTTAGCCGTATTTGGTAAAGTTCTTTTATCTTTTATCGACTTTTCCTTTAAAGCTAAATATATTTCCATTTCATCTTCTTGAAAATGTATTAATAAACTTTTCTTTTTCATTTCATCACCTCACTTTCAAATTTATTATATCATATTGTAATAAATTTGTAAATAACTTTTTAAGAAGTTGTTACAATTTATTTATTTTTAAAATTAAAAGGCTATTTCTAGCCTTTATTCATATAATTTAATTTGCAGCAAATCAACCTTATCACACTTCAAAACCTTGCATATTCGTTTTATAGTGTATGATATTTCGTTTCCTTTTTCGTCCAGTATCATATCTTTAAGAAATTTGTTTAAACTTGAATAACCTGAACTTATTTCTTTTAGAAAAAGTCTATTGTTGAAGGTTCCGTTTACAGAAGTTTCTGGTATTTTTTCGCCCAACCGCACTATGTTGTATTTTATTACTTGCAACTTCAGTTCGTTTGATTTTTTATTTTTATCTATCATAGTAAACCCTCTTTTTTTAGGAACTCAAGGCATTGTTTAGCTTTTTCTTCTGATGAAAAATATACTAAATTTAAATTTTCAATTCTCCAGCTATAACCTATTTCAAATTTATTATCTTCGCGATTATATTTTATAAAAAATTTTTTTATATAATCGCTTTTAAAATTAAGCTCAACATCATCATTTTGAAATTTCCACGCCATTTGTGCCCTTAGAAGTTTTTGTGCTTTTTCTACTTGCTCGGATTGCTCAAAAGTTTTAAAAATGTTAAATGTTTTTATAAATTTTTTATCCGTGTCGCTATTTTCGTTATAAGCTTCTGAACATTCGCCTGTATTTCTAATGTGGAAATATCTTTCTCCCATTTCAGGTTTCCAAACTTCATTATCTTTTATTTCTTCAAGTTTTTCAAAAAACTCTTTTCTAAAAGTTACAATATCACAAAAAAACAAATCTTTATTTTTTACAACCTCAATTTCTTTATCTGCCCAAGACAACAAAGCCAAAACGGAATCTTTTGTAAAAGTTTCTTTTTCGTGAAAAGATTTTATTAATTCAGTTATGTTTTTAACTTTACCTTTATATTTCATAAAAATCACTTCCTTTTATTTTTATTATTTGTAACCGTATGCACTGCAACATAATTTTTTAATGTTTTGTTGAGTGCATACAAGTATTTTATAATTTAATATTTTAGCGTTGTTTTAAATTATGATTGTATTTAAAAAGGATTGTCCTCTTCAATTTCTCCAATATCGTTAAAATTGTCCATAAAATCTTTTTCTTTGTCTTTGTTTTCTTCTTTTTTCTTGTTTCCTATAAACTCAATTTTTTCTATGTATATTTCATCTTTGTAAATTTTAACCCCATCTTTTTCATAATTTGCATTTTTTATATTACAAGTAAATAAAGCTTTACTGCCTTTTCGCAAATACTCAGCTGCAAACTCTGCTGTTTTGTCGAAGCAACTTAGATTGAAAAAGTCGCTTTCATATTCACCTTGTTTATTTTTATAATCTCTTTTTACCGCAACCCTTATTTTTGCAACCGCTTTTCCTGATTGCAAATATCTCAAGTCAGGGTCAGCTGTCAATCCTGCTGTTATTATAAATATATTCATATTTTCTTTCCTCCATGCCTATATTTTCTAGTTTTATTATATTCAACTTTTATTTTAATTGCTTCTTCCAAATCAATCCCATATAATCCGCAGGCATCCATTATTCTTATAACACAATCAGCAAGTTCAATCGGTATTCCTTCAGGTTTGTCAGGTTTATCTGGATTATAATATACCTCTGCCGGCTCATGTCCGTTTCTGTGTTCCTCAAGAGCTTCTGATAATTCAGAGTGCATTAATGCTATTAATTCTCCTAAACTCCTTTTTTCATCATGCCAACCTTTTTGTATTGCGTTTTGATGAACTTCCTTTAAAATATTATTTATATTCATATCAATTTATCCTCCATTTTCCAGTTATTTTTATCATAAAGAACTATATCCGCATCCTTTATGCTCTTGCAATAATCGCATTTTCCACACATCACCGGCTCTTCTTCACCTTTCCAAACTTTTGCAACACGCTTTATATTATGCTCTATCTTTTCAAGTTCTTCTTGCAAGTCTTCGTCTTTGAACATTATTACTTTTTTGTCCGGATATTCTTCTTTTGATATTGCCGCAATCATCGGTTGCAATCTTTCTTCTCTTTCTGTTGCAATTCTTTCAACTTCTGCATATATTGCCATCTGTGCTATATAGTTATACTTTTCTATGAACCCACCCCAGTGTCCTTTCTCTCCATCTTGTCCTTCAATCCAGTATTTTTCGATTAAACTTCGCATGTTTTTCAAGTCTGTAAAAACTCCGTTTTCAGGTCTATAAGAATCAATCATTATCTTCCATTTTATCCCAAACATTTCAGCTGTAAACATAACTTCTTTTTTACCTTCAAGAGCCATAATCATATTTTTATCTTTTTTCAAACTGTCGATTATAGTGTGTATTATTTGAAATTTTGCGTATAATTCACCTTTTTTACTATACATTTCATCTTTATGTTCATCCATAAATCTTTCAAAAGTTCCTTCATTCCAAGCGTGTACCGCTTTTCCGATTAAGAATGTGTCTTTTTCTTCGTCAACCCAAAGTCCTTTGTTTTTTGCAACCGCTTTTGCTTCGCAGTCAAGAAAATCTTTGTATTGAGTGCTTCCCATGTATAATCGGGAAGCCTCTCTACTAAAGTAGTTTTCTTTGGTTAATACGAAATTATTCTGCTCCATTTTCTTTTACCTCGCTTATTATTTCTGCGTCCTGAGTTTTTCCGAATAACTCAGCAGCTTTATTTTTTATTTCCTGCTTTTGCTGTACTTTTGCTTCCGAAACTATATTATTTTCCATGTCTGTGTCCGCAGCTTCTTCAAAAGCTTTTGCTTGTTCTTGATTTTCAAAATCTTTTTCAACGTTTTTTAGTAGTCTTCTAAGAACTGTTTTTCTGTACATTTCTTCAGGTGTATTTATCCAAGCTTTGCTATTTGCAGCTTTAGAAAAGTTTTTTCTTATATTCTCAATTTCCATAGTACTCATTGTTTCAACATCCATATTTCCATCCTCATAATACACAACCGCAAAAGCCCCAACAATCTTAGCATCAGAAAAACTATTTTGTTTCCAATCTACTGTTCTTTTGCCATCTTTTACCTCAAGAGAAAACTGCTCCCCTTCTCTTACGACATGAGCATATATATCACGTATTTTATTTATTGCGTACTTTTTAGCAAGTTTCTTTTCTCCTTTGTAGTCTGTTTGAAAGTTTAATGAATCACCGTACGGTATCGCATAACATTCTCTCATAAAAAAGTCTAGTCCTAAGAAAGCTCCTTTAAGCATCGTTCTTGCAACGCTTCTGGCTTCCATTTGTTCAATTCCTTTTGTGTCCATCAGAACTGTCATACAATTTTGAATAAATCTTGTTTGATTGAAGTCCTTTGGTAAAGCTTCTTGCTTTTGTTGTATCATTTGCGTAATGTTCTGACTTATTGCTGCCAGACCTTTTCTTTCTTTTACTTCTACAATCTCTTTTTTTTCTTCACTCACTTTTAAAACCTCCTTTTATTTTGAAATGGGATTGCTCCCATTGGATTTTTTTACTGTATTATTTTTATATCGTTTCCAACTAATTCTAATCCGTTCATTTTTAAATCTTCTTTAAATTCTTTTTTAGAATTATATTCACTTTCTATTATGTAAACTTCTTTAGTATTTTTATTTCTAACTACCGCTGAATATTTTTTCATTTATAATCTCCTTATCAACTGCGTTCCAATTGGTAACGGCTTACGTCTTAACTACAATATAAGTATATCATAAACGTTTTAAAAAGTCAATACATTTTATAAAAATATTTTTATTTTTTTATAATAAAAAGGATTTTCAGCCTTTAAATTATAAATCATAAGTTTTTACTGTAAACTCTCCATCTGTTGTTCTTGTGAAGAAAAATTGTAAACCTGTCGCAGCACATTCTTTTATAAATTCTCTGTATGTTTTTTCGTCAAGCTTCTCAGAACCATCACAGAACACCACGCCCAATTCTTTGCTTTTTAATGCAGCAATTTTTATTGCAAGTTTCATTTTTTCCCCATCACTCAAGTCCGAAACAGTTACATATTCGTTTCTGGTATTCAAAATTAATATCTGCCCTTCTTCAAGTTTTAGTCCGTTAATTGGCAAGTTTGATTGTTCTAGCAACTCAGCAGGCAATATTCTTGCTTTTTCTATTTTGTCTGTATATGAACTTATTACACCTTGTAAAACTTCAATTTCTTTTGCTTTTTCGATTGCCTTATCCCAGTTTTGTATATAACTCTTCATTTTTTCAGCTTGTTTTGCATCTTCTTTTATTTTGCTTATATCTTGTTTTGCATTTTCTTTTATGTATTTTTCAGCTTGTTCTTTCTGCTCTATATATTTTTCAAGTTCGATTTTCTTTGCTTCTTCTATTCCTGATATTGTTATCTGCATCTCTTTTTCTATTTGTTCTTTTTGAAGCGTATTGCTTTTAATTTTTTCTATATTTAATTGCGATTGTTTTACTCTTTCTTCGTTGTTTAATTTTTCTCTTAATAATTCAGCTATTTCAATATCTATGCTTGCATTAAGACTTTTACAATTTTCTATATTTTTATTTTCCGAAATTATATCAAATTCTTTTTCTTTTTCAGATTTTGATATTCTAAGATCTTTTAATTCTTTCTGCTCTTTTATTTTCAAAGCATATTTATTATCTAAGTTTTCAACTTTTTCATTATAAGCATTTAAAAAGTTTTCACACTTTTCAATCTGATTATTCAAGTTGTTTTTCTTTTCGATTTCGGTATATTTTTCAGATAAATTTACATTTCTCCATTCTTCAGGTTGATAATTTTGCGGTATATCTCCGAACAATTCAGTTTTTACAGCTTCGGCGGTTCTTTTTTCTCTTCCAGTTTCTTCTCTATCAAGATACCATTTACTTTTATTCGAACCTAATATTTCTAATATTTCTAAGATGTGTTTTTCTTCTGACACTTCAGCCGGTATTTCTCCAAACCATTTAAGAAAATCATCGTTGTTCCATTGAATATCTAACAAACTTAGTAGTATTTTTTTCTGTTCAATGTCTTTTAGTTCAACAAATTTTAAAGGGTTAAATTGCTCCTCAGAGAATAATTTATTCAAGAAATTCTGCGGGGTATCGTCTATCAACATACCGCCTTCTTTGATTGTTATTTTATCCGTTCCTGCTCTTTTCTTTGTTCTGTTTATTTCAACTCCATTATCTAACATCACAAATAGATTAGCTTCTTTTTCTCCGTTCTTAATATATCTTGTTCGTGTACCTTTGTTTGTTAGTAACATTTTCAAACTATCCAGTACGCTTGTTTTTCCAGTTCCTGTACTTCCAGTTATTTCTGTAATACTTTTAGGGGTTATTTCAACCTCTTCAATTCCAAATGCACCTTCAATTTTAATTTTACTAATTTTTTCTTTCATTTCGACACTCTCCTATTTTTTTTATTTTATGAATGGTTAATACCGTAATATGATTCGTCTTCTTTATGATATACTCTTACGGTTTCAGTTTTTATATTATTTTTATATTTTTTAATTAAAACGTTTTTTATCGTATCATCGTAAATGTTTTCTTCTAATATTTCCTCAAAACTTTTGATCATAAGTTTTGATATTTTTTCAGAGTTTCTATTTTTTTCGTTAATTTTTACTAAAACTTTTAAAAACTTTTCATCGGTTTTGTTTAAATAAAAATTCAACGTTTTTTCATTGTACGGTCTTATAAAAACGTTATATTCTTCGTTATATCCAAAATCGTTAAATGTAAAACCATCAACATTTATTTTCATATTTATGATTTTTACTGTACTTTCTAGCATATGTAAACCTAACGGTGTAATACACAAAATATAAACCTTGTCACCAAAATCTAATCTGCTTAAAAAACTAGAAAGTTGTTCATTGGTATAATCTAATTTTTCATAAACCATTCACATCAACCCCTATTTTTTTATTTTTCTATCAATACAAACGTCTTGACTATCATACAATTTATAACTTGAATCGTGTCCAAGCAAATCCCATATAAATTGAGTTTCTTTGTCTGTCCCTCTGAAGCATTCAACATACTTTTCGTCAACCTTTATTTTTATTTTCCAGATATACATTAATAAGATACCTTGTCTAGTATATTAACTATTATGAAAACAAGTGTAAGACACAAAACTATACTTGTTTTCTGATATTTTTCCGTAAACTCTTTTATTTTTTTCATTTTAAAACCTCCCTATTTTTTATAATTTCTTCTATTTTGTGTATTATTTCTGCGTTATTCATTTCGGAAATATTTTCGTTTAGCAATAGTTCATGTAAAGCATTTTGCTTTTTATATATATTTTCTTTGAATTTTTTTAATTTAATTCGTGATATTTCTTGATATGTAAGTTTTTTAATTTTAAAAACCTCCTATTTGATTATTAAAGCTCCAATAACGATATAAATTATTGTTATTATCGAGTAAGTCAATGTAGTTTCACTTCCTGTTATTCCTTTTCTGTTCATGTGTATACCCCATGCAGTTATCTGCGTTGCGTAACTTAGTAGTAAAATTATTAATTGTATCATTTGATTGACACCTGAATTGTTCGTTCGTTCAGACTGTAATAATCTATAATGTGTTTTATATCTTCATCAAACTTTCTTATCTCTAGTAAATCTGTAATGTCACACTTAAAAGCAAGAGCAAAACGCATTAAGTTTGACATTGATATTGTTTTTTCTTCGCTGTCAAGGTCTTTGATTATGCTACACACGTTACCTTTGTTATTGATACCTGTTGCAACGCTTAACCACGATTGATTAATTTTACCATTAATCAAAATCCTTTCTTCCGGTCTTTCTTTCTGAGTTTTCTCAGCCAATCGGATTAAGTTATATTTAACCCTTTGGTTTACATTTAACTTTTCCATTTTACCTCCTAAGTTTTATAATTTCTACTGTTCCAGATTTTCTTCTTTGACCGTTTATTATTCTGTATACATTGCTTATGTGTATTGCGTACATTTTAGCAACTTCACGAACTGAAAATTTATTTAAGCTCAAGACGAACAACATGTCTTTAATTTGTTCGTCTGTAAGTTTTGACTTACCGTTTTTTTCACCGTAAAACTTATTTAAAGTTTTATTCATTTCTAGCATATTTTAATCACTTTTAAATCCGAATGCTTTGTTTGTTTTTCTGCATCTTCAAAATTTTCATATTTTATTATTTCTTCATTATCTTTTCCTTGCATAAGATAAATTCCTTTAGTTTGTGAGTTTTCACACAAAAAAGCTTCTCCACTTTTTATAACATACATTTTAAACATCTCCTTTTTTTTAGTTTGTCATCATCAGGTATCAAGTAACTATCTTGATACGACCTCCGGAGAGGTTTCGACTTTACAAATATTGATTTTCATTTTCTTCGAAGCAAGTTATTAAATTATTCAAAACTTTTTCAGCTTCTACTTTTGTTTTACAGTTATAAACATCTCCACCTCTGCTAACTACATCCCAATCCATTTTACCTGAAATTGTTCTTCTTATTTTTATGTCATACCCTTGAAATATTGAACTTATTGCAGCTTTTTTGTTTGTCATCATTTTATTTATTCTCATTTTTATTCTCCTTTTACACTACCTTCCAACCGGTAAGGGTTTATGTGTTTAAACCGCACTTATGCAAGCGTGATATACAAATTTGCCACTTATATTGTGAGCACAACCTTTTATATCTTCATAGGTTGTATGTTCTTTATCTCTGTATATGTGCACATATGTACGATTTCCGTTTTTAGTTATTTCAACATAATTTTGTGATGCTATTAAAATAAATTCTTGTTTACTTACTTTTCTCATTTTAACCACTCCTTTTATTTGTTGTTTGTCTTGCTTTACTATAATATAATTATACTACATTTGTTTTAATTTGTCAATACTTTTTTTAAAATAATTTTAATATTTATAAATATTTTTAAATAAAAAAAGAGCTTTTTAAGCTCTTTAGTTTTATATTTTTTTAATTGTCTTTTGAAACAGACCAAGTTAATGCAACTACCCATCCAAGCAAAGTCCAACCTAAAAACAAATTCAGTACAAATATCGCATCAGCATTTCTTTTTTTATTTGAAAATGCAGAGATTGAAAGTAGAAAGTAAATAGTTAAAATGCAACCTAGTAAAATTATACCACCTAAAAATTACATTTAAATCAACTCCTTATTGTTTTATATTTCTTTTTCTGACGGAATATTAAATACTCCTCCACAATTTTTCAATAAAAAATCTTGTATCTCATCAATTACTAAGATACATTTTTCTTCTGTTGAAAATTCACCTAGAATCAATTCTTTGTCGATTAATAAAAATTTTTCTTTTTCTGAACAAACTTCTATTCTTTCAAACCCTATTAAAACCTGTTTATTTTGACTTCTTATAAACAATTTAAATCAACTCCTTATTATTTAGTTTTTCGCTTAAAATTATATTAACTAGTGCCGACTGGCTAATGTTTTTTTCTTTTGCAGCATCCTCGATTTTTTTCTTAAGTTCTTCTGATGTTGTAATAATTAGAACTTTACTCATTTTCGTTAACTCCTAATTTTAAAGTTTCTTTTTCTTGCTTTAATTTATAATAATATTCCGAAAGTTTCTTTTTTCTTTCTTGAAAATCTGGTATAGCATAACAAAAGCCAGTGTCTATAGCTTGCAATCTTCTAATATAATATATTTCATCCGCTGTAAGATTATCCCTTACATTTTCAACCTTATTTTCTTCAGTAAATTGTTTTGAACTTTTACCCAAAACTATTCTATTTATCATATCAATTTCATTTGAATAATGATAACTCATAGCGGGATTATGATTTTCTTTTATGCTTTCAGTTAATAAAGGAAATTCAACTTTTGAAAGTTCTCTTGATAAAATAAATTGTTCCATTTCATTGAATCTTTTTATATAAACTTGTTTAAATTTCATAGCTTCTTTTCCAGTGTATCCCATTGCCAAAATTGTAAATCCGTCACGTGTTAAAACGTACATCGGATATTCAACCCCCCTAACTTTATATTTAGCTTCTTTAAAGTTAGTTATCCAGAATTGGCTTTCTACTTTTTCTTTTAACTCATAAATATCCCTCAAAACTTTTGAATGTTCTTTATTAAAAACATCTGCCACCGTTAAACTACTTGTTGTAGCTTTTTGTTCTCCGAAGAACTTTTTATCCACTTTTACTAAATCGCTTACCATTTTAAAACCTCCATAAATTTATTTAGGTATTAACCTATAAAGATATTATATAACATAAATATAAAAAAGTATATATTGAAAATAAAAAAACCTGCTTTTTAGGCAGGTATTAAAAAATTATTATTATTTTGCATCTGATTTTTAAAGTCTATCAGATGAGTGACTAGAAAAATATCATTTCGTCACAGTTTGAACGAATAATTTATATTATCAAAAGTTTTTCATATTGTCAATAAATAAAAAAGTTACAATAAAGATTTTCTTATTGTCATAAATTAAAAACCTCTGTATAGACTGCGAATCAATCTATACAGAGGACAAAATAAAAGGTGTTAATGTAAGTATATTATATTTTGCTTTTCTTGTCAAATGTTTTTATAAATCATTTTTCCATTTATGAAATCAGCTTGTAAAAACTGCTTTCTATTGTGTCCTTCGTTGTATGATATGTGAATCCATTTTGAACCGTTTTTATTTTCTAAGATACACTGGTCTACCATCAATCCTGACCTTTTAATCCATGCAAACACTTCTGAAAGTTCTGCATTAAGTTTTATATCCGCTGCTTTTCCTTCTGTGTGCTGACTGTTTTTAACTCCACCAACTTTTTCATTATATTCTTTGCACCTATAACCGCTCATTATATTAACCGTTCCCCATTCATCCCTTATGGGCTGCAAAACCTTCATAGCAAGCTTTTCTAAGTTAGTCTTGATAGTTTCATCAGCTGTATTTGAAATTGTCGGTATATTTGAACGTGTAAGCTCTTCGAGTGTAAAATTTTTACTTAGTTTCGTCATATTCCACCTCTTCGTTAAAGTTTTTTATTATAAAAAATCTTTTGTGTTTTAAGAAGTCTTCAGGAGAAAAAACATTAGTTTCTTTTACAACTTCTTTTTGTGAAATTATATTAATTAATTTTCCTGCCATACCAGAACAAATATCGTTTTTTCCATCTGGAAGTAAATTGTGTTTTTCCCATATTCCGAATGTTGCTTTCTCAAGTATTTCATTAAAGGTCGCATCAAGTAAATCATCGTAACCGTAAAGATTGGTTCCGTTATCAAGTCTTTCTTTTAAATACATTCTAATATGTGTCATGTTACCCTCTGGTGCATTTGGTACATCAATACAACGCATTATGCAAACATCTTTGTGGTTGTACTCGTAATCAGTCCATGCCATTCCTTGTGAGCCTTCCTCTAAACATCTTGCTTTTAATTTATGCTCGTTATCTAAGGTCATACAGTAAAACACTGCTACATGACCTGCCTGCAATCCCAAAAGTTTCATTCCTTGACCTAATAAATCTGTATTCGGTTTAAATATAAATATATCAGCAGGATTTAATTTAATTTTTTTCATGCTTCACCTCTAAAGTTCGTTTAGTTTAAGTGCCATCGTTTTTATCAAACATTCTTTTCTAATATTTCTTAGTGACCTTGTAAGGTTTTTGTCCTTGTATCCTTCATCGTTTACATTGAAAACATCAAGACATTTCTTTGCAGCATCTTCAGCGTGTTTTAAGACTTCAAAATATAGCTTGTTTGGTGTTATTTCGTCTGAAAAACCCAAAGTGTCTATTTTGTCCGAACCGTATTTTAAATGCTCCTCGAATATTTGCCAAATCTCTGAACTTTTCCATCCGCAGGATATACCACAATTTCTATCTTTATTTCCTATAAGATTATTATTTTCAACCTTCTCAATCAATTTATCGAATATTTCGAATATTTGAGCTTTTATTATTTCTTTTGACTGCATGTCAAATTGTTTTATACTTAGTTTTTTATCAGATTTTAGAATATCAATTAAGTTTTCATAGTGCTCTGACATTATTGTTTTGATATTTTTATAGAATTTTTCTTGACCTTCTGAGTTGTTTTTTATAGAATCTTGAAATGTTTCAATCAACTTATTATTAATTTCATAGAATCTTTCCCTGTCCTGAGCTTCTTGTTTGTCCCTTCTTTTTTTCTCGTCTGCGTGTTCTTTTTCAAGTACTTCTCTGCTTTTTTCCTGCTGTCTTATTAAACTTTTCATCATAATATAAAAAGCGAGCGCAAACAGGCAGAAAGTAGCAATAAAAATTGTAATTATAAAAGCAAAAGAAGTTATTCCGAATCCTGTTTTTTCTGTAGTTTCTGCAATTACTTTTGCAGTTTCAGCAATGTCTTTTGGGTTAATTGTTTGTAGTGCCGTACTCATCCTTTTTCTCTCCTTCGCCGTTTTGTAGAATTAATAAGAGTGTTTCATAAATTGTATCGAACAGAGCTTTCAAAGTCAATCCATCTTCCTTGATGTTTTTCATAATGATTAATACAAATTTTGTTGCTTCGATTGAAGTTATATTTTTTTTCTCTGCAATTTCTATAACTTCATCAAACTTTTTCTTCAGTTCTTCCATTTTGCACGCTCCTCATATAATTTTTATAACTATTACGATTATTATTGCTAAGAATAATAAAACACAAATAGTCATTATATATATTATACCTCAAAACTCGTAACAAAGTCAAAATTAAAATCAGAATCATAAATATTTTTGTGTATATACTCGTCTAAGTCCCCAGCTGTGACAGTTTTTAGATATGTATCAGCTGTAATTGTGACAATATTTGATATTACATCAAGTACATTTCCTGAATCGTTATGACTTTTATGCGAACCTGTCATTGTAATTGTATCTGTTAGTCCTGCACCGTCTAGCGTATAATCAAAATTAACTGCATTTTCTGTATATTTCATAGCAGCATATGTTTGTGTATAGGTAGTATTGCTAACAGGTATATTTTCATTGTCATACTCTACGCTGTTCCATTCAGATTTATAATTTAATACAATGTTTTTTATGAGTTTTGTAGTTGGGCTTGTAAAACTTATCGTTTGAGTTGTTTCGTTCTGTGCCCCGTTACAATCTAAAGTATTTGAATATAAAGTTTCGCTCACTTTGTAAGTTTCAAATATAATAGTACGCATTTCGTTTAATACTCTTAGTATGTTTACTCTTCTATCGGCAAAATTCTTTTCATTATCTACTATCTTTGAAAGTAAGTTCATGTCAATAGTAGGGCTATTTTCGTCTACAAAGGCAGTTATTTCAGAGTTTAAAATTGCATCATATTGACCTTGAAGCGTTGTAAAAAGTGTTCCTCCTGGTATCGTATAACCTTTTGTATTTATATGACTTTGTATTGTAGTTTCGTAATCAGTCAAATAACCATCAATTAAATTTTGATTTGATTGAATACTTTGCAACATCGAATCCGTAACGTAAGGAACCGTTATTCCGTCATATTCATATATGAATTTTTTGCCGTTGTTGAAATTTGTATCAAATAACTTTATGGTAGCTTTTGCCTCTTTCCAGTTAGGATTAATACCTGTAACTTGCATTATTTTCATTATATTATTACCCCCTGATTGGTTAGCCAAGTTACATTTTGAGCGTATGCTTTTCCAACCCCGCTGACACTATCAAAAAATACTGAACTTATTATTCTTGCTACTGTTATATCTTCAAAAGTTCCGTTTTGCAATAATATTGCGTTATTGTTTTCTTTGATATTTGTATACTCTCCCCATTCGTCTTTCTCTAATACTGCATAGAGTATATCATCAGCATCATTTATACCCCTTGTACCAGCTTCGTCTCCTTCCCACTCTACCAAGTTTTTATGATAGAATTTTACAAAGTCACCTAGCTCTAAAAATGTACCTGTTGTACTGCAAATATCAGAATAAAAAACCTCACATTCAATAGTTGTAGTTTCTCTTTTGAATCTATCGAACAAAACATTTGCTATTGTTCCTGTGACTTCTTCAATGTCTGTATCAGTCAATCCGCCAATTGTATTTATTCCTTTAATTTCTCGCTCGTCTGCCTGTTTCGGTATCAACTTACCAAATTTTGAGAATGAAAAACTGTCAATATACATATCAGTCCTTTTGTATTTTTCGTCATATAAATCATAAGCAGTTTTTAGAACGATATTGTTTATCACGTTTTCGTAATCGTTAGATTTTTTAGGCATACTCAAAATGTTTTCGTGGCTTACTGTTAAACCTGTTGCAATGTCTAAAACTGTAGGTTGTTCATTGTATTTAAGTTTGATAGAACCACCAGGAGTTATTACAGGGTAACAATTGCAAACAGAGTATATTTCGGCTTGTAAAAAGTCCAAAGGATTTTCTAACTTTTCTTTCCACTCCCAGTAAAAATTATCATATAAAGTTTCGTTAGTTTTGCTTCTTATTGCTTCAAAACTTGTATTATCGTATGATATATTAAGCAATCCTAATATGAGTTTCGCTAAGTCTATCGGATGGCCTTTGAAACATATTACGTAATACGCATATTCCCAAAAGTTACTTGAGAAAGTTGCTTGAGTTAGATTGTCTGGTACTATTCCTATTCTTCCTGCATCTGTGGCTCCTGCTTGGTCTATAAGATTAACTTTGTACCTATTTGGGTATAGAACTGTTCCTCCCACTGCTGTGGGTTGCCAGTCTACTATATAATATCCCGTGTTAATCTGAATTGGATTATCAAATCCGATTGAACTTGTTGAAATTCCCTTTCCGTCTTTTAGTCTAAAAGCTTTTTCAAAACCTGTAGGTCTATCAATTACCGCAGCAATCGAACCCGTACCGTAAAATTTACACTTTTTAAAATAATAATTTCCGTACCCATCACCGTTATTTGTCAAAACGCTTTCTTTTATGCTTTCGATTGGGTCCACGATTTCAAAAGTATATCCTGTTTCGTACTCGTCAATAGGCTCATGTGATTTTAACTCTCCTGCGTACAGTTGTATATTTCTTTTGTCCCCTGCATCATTTATATTTTCTTCTCTAAACCACAACTCACATTTGGTTTTATATATGCTTTTATCGCCTTGCATTTCTGCATATAACCAAGTGCTAGTCTCTTCATTTTCGTTATTAACTTTTACTTTTACACTCCCGATTGTGCTTTTACCTGTTGCAAAATCAATACTTTGTGTTCTTCCTGAAGGAACTTCCATAGTTTTTTTACTTGTATTTATTGCAAGTCCTGATATAGTTGTCTGAACTTTTCCAGTACAAAATACTTTTTTTGGGTTTGTATTAATTATTAATATATAGTTATATTTATATGTGTTTCCCACGATTGCGGGAGGAATAGGTTTTTTTGTATATATCATATGGCTATATCCTCCGCAGGCGTGATTTTCCATAATTTAATACTTATTTCATATGACCGCAAATCATTCTGTACAGGTTTACTAGCCTTGTAATCAACATACAAATCAATAGTTGATGCAGTAAGTGCACCTGCCGTATACTCTGGTATCGTTACTTTAGTTTTTAGCAACCATTTTTTTCTTAACTCAGCGTATAAACTATTTTTTTCTGCTTCGTTCAGGTTGTGAACCTCTAAAGTATAATTCTCTTTAATTTCATCAACTATATTTTCAACAAAATAACCGTTTTGGTTTTCATTGCCTTGTACCTCTTCATCTGTGAAGTAAAAAGCTTTTATTTTCTCATCTGTTATGTTAAAAGATCCTACTGTTATCATTTTGACACCACCCTAAAATATACTCCATTGTCGTTGTTGATAGCATCGGATAATCCAGGAAGGATTGCAGGAAAAATACTATCGTTGTCAAGTTCGTATACTATTGTATTTTGATTTTTAATATTGCTTTCTGCCACTTTTTTATTTTCTTCCGGTGGATTTCCTGCCTCTTGTCCACGTATAACTCCGCTTGTAAGTGCCGCTGCTCCACCCGCTAAAAGTGCAGTTTGTCCATACATTGCTGCCGTTGCAAAGTGTCCTCCGTCAGTAGCTCCAAACGTACTTGCTAGACTTGCCATACCTTCTGCAACCTGCCAAACAGCTTCCACCCCTGCTTCGGTAGCTTTATTAGTTAGTGTTGTTTGTAATATCTTTGTTAGCAATAATCCGTATTCTTTATCATATTTTGTTGTACCTTGAATTATATCGGACATAGCATCAGTAATAACATCAGCCATACCTTTTTTGCTATCCGCTAAAGTAGCATCAAGTATTTTTTGATTTTCAACCTCAGGAACTCTATCTTTAATAAGTTTTGCTTCATCCGCTGCCGTTTGAAATATAGATTTTAAATTTTTTTCTCTGTCCTCAATTCTTTTGTTGTTAGCTTCGCTTTCTTTTGATTGCAGTTCTTTGTCTTCCACAATGTTATTTTCAGATCTTATTTTTTTCTCTGCTGCTATTTCAATGTCTGTTTTCTTTTTAGTTGCAATTCTTTCTAGTTCTGTTTTTGTAAGTTCGTCATTAACTCCAACAAGTGATTTTTTTAATTCTAAATCAATTTTGAGTTTTGCCAAAGCTGCTTCTTTCTGAATATTTATTAGTTCTATTTCGTGGTCATTTAAGGCTAACTCTGAATCTTTATATGCTTTTTCTTCTTCTTCAAACTTATTTCTGTTATACTCTTCTTGTAGTTTTAATTTTTCGTCATTAATGTTTTTCTGATTTTCAGCGTATTTTAAATAATCTTCTCCGGCTTCAGCTTCTCCGTATGGACTTACAGTTTTATCATTTAGGTGTTTATTTATTCTTTCAATTCTTAGTTTTTCAGCTTCTTTTTTTTCTTTTTCAATTTGTTTTTTTAGTTTTTCTTCACTTTCAGTTTCAATTCTTTTATCATCTTCTTGTTTTAGTTTTTTTAAAGTTATTTTTCTTTCTGCTTCCTCTTTTTTGTTTTTAGCTTCTAGTTCTTGTTTAGTTATATTTAAAGCTTTTTCATACTTTCCTTTTGTTAAATTCAAACTAAATTCATAATTAGTTTTTAAAAACATATCAAAAGGATTTAGCCCACCTTCTTTCATTTCTTTTTCTTTCATTTCTTTTAATTTTTTTAATGTTTCTTCATATTGATTTATAGTTCTTGTTCTTTCGTCTTCTTCGGTTATTTTTCCTTGAATTTCTTTTTTTAATAGATTAAATTCTTTTATAGTTTTTATTAAACCTTGCATATTTTCATTTATTAAACTTAAAAAAGATGCAACATCTTCCTTTATAACATCTCCCAAAGCCGCTTTAACTTTGTTTAAATTTGTTTCTGTTGTTGCTAGTGTACCCGAAAACGTTTTAGAGTATTCTGCTGCACTCCCTAGATTGTTAGCACCTTCTTTTAAAATGCTGTTATATACAGCTTGTCTTTGTGCTGCATCCGTAGTAAGATTTATTCCATCTTTTGTATCTACTCCCGCAAGTTTCATAACTGTAGATAATTTCTGTGTAAGTCCTATGTTTTCTATCAACTCAATAGAACCAGTTTTTATACCTTTTGAACTGTCCACCATCGCCTGTCCTAAATCGCCTATCACGTTGTTAAACGCTCCAATGTCCTTCATTGATTTAGCAATATTCATAGACTCAGACAAATTAAAACCTGTACCCATTAAATTTTTTAACGTTTGTGCTGATTGTTCAATAGTCATAAGCCCATCGCTTGCAAGTTCTTTTGCATATTCTTTCGCTAAACTAGAGTTTTGTCCAAAAGTTTTCGCTGTGTTAGATAAACCTTTTAATGCTATTTCAGTTTTTGCAGTTTCTTTTGTTAAGTCTATAACCGCTTCAGTTATTCCAGTTATAGTGCCTATAATATTTTTTGCAAAATCTATATATTGATTAGCTGTAAATATATTTTTTAATAAACTTCCAAATCTTTTAAATTTATTTTCAGATTGTTCAACTCTTGAATCTGTTCTTTGCATTTCTGTTTGAAATTGATTTGTATCAAATATAAGCCTTACCCTTACCTCTTCCTCTGCCTGTGCCATTATCCACCGCCTCTCAACCTTTGCAGGTTCTTTTTATAAATTTCTTTGAATTTTTCATTATCTATTTTTATATTTTCCTCTATTTTAATTTCATCATCAATTTCTTTCTGAAATTCTTTGTATATATTATTATATATCTTCAATCCTTCTTTGTGTGATAGATTAACGTGATTGTCTAACATTCTTTGTAGAACGTAATTTTCCTCTGCTTTATAAACATTTATAAGTTTTAAACCTCTGAAAAATTCATCTATTCGCATACTAAGTGCATATTCTTTTGAACACTTATAATTATAGCAAAATTTGTATACATTATAATCAAATTCTACTTTCCTATAGTGCGTTGCTCTACCGCCTCCCTTCTTATTGAGTTGAGAAAAAAATCTCCTAGTACCATTTCCAAAAGATTTTTTATAAATTTGTCTAAATGCTCTTGAGGTATTCTTTTTTTCCAGTCAAATCCGTATTGTTTGCCTTTATTTTTAGAAAAAATTATATTTATTTCTTTGTACACTAAATTATTACAAAGATAATCAAGTATTTTATCGTTATTACCTTCTTTCTGTATTTTACAGTATTCTTGAAATTGATAACCCGACATTCTTTGTACTTTGTATTCAATTCCTTTATCTTTTATTCTGTGCTCTGTTTCAAAATTTACATTAAACTCCATTTTTATATCCCCTTTCAAAAGTAAAGCGGACACCCTTGAGCATCCGCTTTTTATTCAATTATTAAATTACTATTCTCCTAAGTATCCCATGCTGTAAAAGTATGCTGTTGTTGCAACTGGTATAGTTCCGCTTGTCCAAGTAAGTGCTCCTGTATCTGTAAATGAACCTGCTGTGAACTCTGCCGGTGTACAATCTCTATATTTCCATGTTACTTCTGCATCATCACTTCTCCATACTCTTATAATTGTTACTGCTTCGCTCGGAACAACAAAATTAACTGTAATTCCACCCGGAGCTGCAAGAGTATTCACATCTGAACTTGCAGAAGGAATAACGTTTCCAGTTCCGTTTTTTGCTTCTATTCTGTAGAAATAAGAATCAGCCGGTAATGTTCCTGTTGTTGCACTTGTAGTTGGCTTTGCTGCTGTAGCAAGTGCAACCTGTGAAGCCATCATCGAAAATTCTAGTTTTGTAAGCTCTTTTCCTTCTATCGTATGCGTTATTTCATTTGTTACTTTTACGTTAGCTTTTAATACTGTCGTGTCGTCTGAAAGGTCCGAACCTGCATACATCGGGTGTACAACAATTTTAAATTGCTTTGCAGTCTTTCCGTTATTTGCTCCGAAATAATATTTTGTGCCTTGCTTTACCATTGTTGAGCTTATCCACAATTTGTCCGCATCGCTTAAAGGTAGTGATAAAGTATATTTTGACGCTTCTACTTTTGTCAATGCTTCTGTTGCTGCTCCACCTGAGAATTTTGTGAAAAACTCTTGTATTCCTTCGACAATACTTATCATATTTTCAGAATCTAAAGGTGTGTCCTCAAAAGTCTTTGTCGTGTTGTCTGAAAGGTTGTAAAGTGTTACAATCCCCAATCCTGCCGCTTGTTGTTCCATTAACATTTCCTCCTCTGCTTTCCATATTTTGTATTCGTTTTTTATTATATTACTTGGGTTATATCCAACTTTAAAGGCTCTTGCTGTGATATTTGCACTTGTATTAAGTGTTTGCGGTACAGTATAAAGTAAGCTTGTTTCGGTAGGTATACTATCGTCAATAGTATACCTTATTTCTGCCCCTTCTGTCAAACAACTTAGTTCAACTGTAACTGTGTCGATATACTCGCCTGCTGAAGGATTAAAAACAACATCCTCGCAAAACGGCAAGTCTAAAATATAACTAAATGTTTCTATATTTGAATCTTGTAATTTCGTAAAATATTCAAAGGTTGATATATCGCTATTATCATATGCCATTTTTTCACCTAATCCGAAATCGCAATTGCTTTTAGTGTAGTATTAAGATTTATTGCAATTGGAGATGTATACTCGGTAGATAATGCAGTAGGGTTATTTCCATCTGTAGTATAACGCACTTTTAACGGAACTCCAATAACAAATTTTAAAATTTTATCGTAAAATGCAGAATTTGATAAACCCAAACTATATATTATTGCATTCCCATATACAACACATACAGAGCAAAACGACATTGAATAATTATCATGTGTTGACAACGCAGTACTCCAAGTATTATTTGCAAAATCGTAAGAATATGTATTGTTAGGGCTTATAATACCACCGCCAATATACATTTTATTTGCAATTTTTCCATAAAATCCGGTGGATGAATTTTTTCCTGAATCTGGAATATCTGCTTTTGTGTAGTCCCAAGTGTTATTGACAAAATCATATACACTTATTTTCTTTTCGTAACCCGAACTGCCACCTCCGAACATATACATTTTTGAATTATATTCCTCTGCTACTGCTCCAAAAATGTTGAAATTGCAAATTGCTTTTGTGCTCCAAGAGTCTAAATCGCAGTCATATTGATAAGTTCCATATGTTGCACCTCCGGGACGATAACCGCCTATACAATATATTTTTCCATTGCTCGCTGCAAGTCCTACCGTTCCTTCTGAGGATACAGGTATATCCGCTTTAGTGCTCCAAGTATTTGTATTCGGGTCATATTCCTCATTTTTTTGAGTATAATCTGCATTTAAACTTGGGTTTGTGCTTCCTGATATTACATTTATTTTACCGTTTTTATTAAGAACGCATACAAAAGAACGTCTTGCTGTCGGTATATTTGCTATTTGAGTATATTCATTAGTTAATAAGTTTAACTTATAACATGCAGTTGTCAATGTATTTGAACTGTTATATCCTGAAAAAATATAAGCATAATCGCCTATCACACAACTACCAGAACCAGTTTTGTAGGAAGGTGGTGACACAGCATCTTGAGTTTGCAAATTATCAATTGCATCTGGACACGATAAAGAAACACTAAAAGTACTTAAGTATGTACCGCTCGG
Source organism: uncultured Candidatus Saccharibacteria bacterium (assembly GCA_964507955.1). GTDB lineage: Bacteria > Patescibacteriota > Minisyncoccia > Phycocordibacterales > JAACPR01 > JAULZV01. The sequence continues at coordinate 23,637 of CAZDRR010000004.1, forward strand.
AACGCTTGCTATTACATTTGAAAGTTTCATTTTTCACCCCTTACAGGCTATCAATAGCCCCTTCAAATTTCGTTTGTGCTTTCAAAATATTGTATATTGAAGTTGTAAAATCAACTATACTGAAAGTACTTTTCGTTTTTTCTGTCTTAAGTTCAATTTCTTTTGTATCTAAGTAGAATACATGTTTGAATTTTGTTGTATCAAGTGTATTTACAAGTTCAAAAGTTTCAGTTTGCAAAGGTTTAAAACCTTGAAGTCTTGCGTTTTCGTTCAAGTAACTTTCAACACTGAAACGCATATTTGTTTCGTTATCAGCTGCATAAAAAAAACTTATTTTATGATATTCTGCTTCTATTCCTAAATCGGTCATTACTTTTTTTATTATTGCCATTTATCCTCCTTATTTGTAATAATAAATATATATTCTATTTGCTGTATAACCGCTTCTATCTGCTACAGTTGCGGCTGTTAAATTTGTACTATCAATTTGCCATGTAATTTGATTTGCTGCCGTTGTACTGTCAAGTCCGAAAGGTACAAATTTAGTTCCGTCATAAGCCGAACCTGTCATTCTTACAATTTTTGTTCTGTCAAAATTACTTATACCGTGTGCAACATTTTTTGTAGTATTGTTTGGAACTGCACCAAAATTTATTACTTTGCAATATATTTGATTTCCATCTATGTATTCATTTAAAGCGACTTCCGAACCTACAACGTTTTTAGCTGTTATATTTACAGAGTTTGCAAGTACATTACCATCGTATGCTATTCTCAAAACTTCATTTAAAGTCGCTCCATTTCTGCAATAAAAAACCCAGTCAAGTTTATAGTCCGAAGCTCCTGCACTGATTGTATTTGTAATTAATTTAGCAACTTCTATTTGATTAGCTCCGTTGTCTCTTGCGTAATGTGACCACTTTACATCACCACCACCACCGGCGGTATTATAATTTTCTGTTTTTAAAAATTCATAAAGAATATTATCTGAATTTACGGGGTTTAATGTTCCGCTTGTGGTAGGTGTAACTTTATTCATTGCTCCATCATCTAATTTATCAAGTGCTTTTTGTACTGTATCTTCTGTAGCTGTTAATATACCGTTGAAGTTTGCAGTATCTGTCGCAATTGATAAAGCAGGATGTTGATTAGCTGTTGCTCTATTTGCTAAAGTATTATGGTCACTTGCACTTGATGTAAATATTGCACTTGATGTACCAACTATTTTTCTAGTACTTTCAATTCTGCAATTTCCGTTATCGTCATAACTAGATTGCCTTTGGAAAGTTATTTGCCACAAAGGAGCAACCTCTTGCGAAGGGAATCCAGTTCTATCAAGATTTATAAAGCTTTCTGCTTGTGCATTTGCTAGCGAAGTATGTTCCACCTGTCCCATGATTATTATAAATCTATATGTTCCACTAAGTTCAGGAGTTGCACATATATAATAATTGACAAATCTTCCATTTGTGCTTATTGCTGTTGTCTGATAAGAACCGCCCGTAAGCTGATTATAAACTATATCAGTGCCACTAAACAAATAAGGTAGATTGTTTACATACCATCTCCATTCAGAACCTGAACCCACCCTATAAAAAATCGGATATTGATTTCCAACCCCTGCATTATCGTTAAGAATTGCAATTGTGGTTGCTAAGTCCTCATCGTATATAGTTCCACCATCAACTCCAAAACTATTTGCAATAAGTCCGCCTGTTCCTGTTGCTACTGAATAAGTTCCGTTAAGTGCAAATCCAGTTTCACTTGCATAGCAACCGATTTTTCTATGAAATTCTTCATGGCTTCTTCCATCCATTATTATTCCATGTCTTTCATCGTAAACTATACCTTGTTTTCCTGCCCAAAATGTCGTTGCTCCTGTATTGTTATAAGTTACAAAGCATACTGGAACATGTTGTATTAAATCCCATGCTGAAGTTGACAAAGTTAATGTACTTCCTACATAGTATATAAAATACCCTCCGATTGTATCTGCGTGTGTTACTTCTTCTGTAACCGCATTTTTTATGTACTTAATTCCTAAATTATAATAAAAGAAAGTTCCTGTTACAGTTATTTTTCTTGTAGTTGCATTGTAAGATATTCCAACGTTTGCTCTCTGAGAATCTGGGAATCCGTTTGGATTAAGCATATCCTCGAAAATCTGTTCCGCATCCATAACGGCACCTTGCTCTATTTTTACAAGTATAGTTCCTGTTGTTGCATCTATTGAAATAGCTTTACCTATCGTTCGTATATAATTCGGGCTTGTTGGTTTAACTTTAGTTATTCCTCCTAAAACCGAAGCACTTAGATATAAAGTATCCCCTAAAGCAAAAGCAGAAGTATTTAAATTTCTAACAAGTCCGCTTATCGTTACAAATCCGTAACCACCACCAAATATATTCTGAGTCGCAACACCTATTATCTCGGAAGTTGCAAGTGCATCTGCTTTTGCAAGACTTATGCTAGGTTTTCCTGAGAAAATACCCGAAACATAAACAACCTGACCGTTTGAAATATCGTCCGAATCATTATAACAATATATTAATTGCTCTTGTCCTAATTGCAGAATTACCTCGTCGTTTAGTTTTAAGTTTGCAGTTTTATCCACTTTATTCCATGTAAATCTTCCAATTTCATCTGTTGCAGGTGTGTTAATATCAAGTTGCACGCCTGATATTACTGTAGTTTCGTTTACTACTGCGTTTTCTGGTTTAGTATATCCCATTTTTCACCTACTTCCTGAGAATCGCACGATATGCGGTCCCAGATGTAGCTATCTCAACTTTTGTTGCAGTTGTGAATGTTTCGTTATCAAGACTTTCATTTGATTTTAGCGTAAAAGTCAAAACCCCGAACTCAGTAGTAGTTATAAAAACGTAAATTGTACTTGTAGAATCATTTGAAACATAAAGGCTTTTAAGTTCAACATCTTCGCTGTATGTTGTACTTTGATTTAACGTTTTGTAGACTATGCCTTTATCAAGACTTTTTGCAAGTCCCGCTAGCATATAATCAACTAATTGTGTTTCTTCTAGTGTTGCTGGCATTTTTATACCTCCTACGCCTTATTTGAGAATCTAATATTTTTTGCATAATTTTTATTTACTTTTTCTTCTGCTTGAATCGTTAAATTTGTATTTATTGCTTTTACTGTTTCGTAAAAGTCCTGCCTAAATCTTTCGGCTGCTACTTGATGAACTTCTGTGTATATTTGATTAAGTATCTGCCATTTTATATAGCACTTTATCATATCTTGCCACTGTTCACTCTCTACCTTGTCATATAAATTACCAAGCAAGAACGATTTTATTTTACCTTTCGCAAGAACATTTTGATGTTCTACCTCGTCATCTAATTGACTTTCGAGTGTGAATTTTCTTTCTGCTATTATTGTATTAATTTCTTTTGTTGTGAAAATTTCTTCTTTTGTCATTGTAGGGATTGACATTTTAACCTCCCTTGAAAAATAGGCAGGGTTTTTATTCCCTGCCCCTTAAAAAATTAAGCTGATATTGTTACGTTTATTGTGTAGATAGATTGAGAATCTACTACTATAGGGAACCATCCGCATCTAGCAAATATTTTTGACTTTGCTACTGATTTTGATGAGTTTTCTATATCAGACCAGATATCACCGTTCCACAACTCAGGAGCTGCGTTTATATCTTTTATAACTTCTAAAGCTGTATATCCATTTCTGAACTGAGCTGTTGAAATCATTTTTATTACGTTTCCTGCTACTATTTCAACGCCTTTTGCATCAAAAGATAAGTCCATCTGTTCTAGAACCTGTCCCATAAATGTTCCTATTACAAGTGCTCTTTCGTCCGCTGTAAGGTCTTTTGCTACGTTAGTATAACCTAATTTGTACATTGTGTCCTGTACTTTTGTATCTCCCAACATTTTTTCTACTACATCAGCACCGATTAGCGTTCTGTCAGGTGACAATCCTGTTAGTTTTCTATAAGCTGCAAGCTTCTTTCCAAGCTCTGCTAAAAATACTGTAGTTCCTGAGTATGTCATTGTGTCGGCAGTTGGTATTTCATAATCAAGCATCGTTTTACCGTTGCTGTCTAAGATTATACCGTTGTTTATCAACTGAGCCGCCATTATGTTTTTTCTTTTTTCTATGCTATTCTTTATTCTTAAAAGTTTCATTTCTGCAAGTTGCTGTCCAGTTCTAATTGGTTTTCCACCTATCAAGAACACTTCTGTTTCTCCTGCATTCATCTGTGCAAGTTCTTTTGCAGTTAATATATCTTCGTCATAAATGTCGCCTGGAACAACTTTCTTTCTTACCCAGTTGTTTGGCGTAACTGAGCCTTTCCCTTTTGCTCCTTTCTCAACTAGAGAAGCTGCAAGAGCTTTATTTATTTTAACATCAAAGCTTAATTCTTCAGTTGTAGAAACAAAAGAAGGTTTATCTCTGAATAAGTTTAAGAACGGTGTAGGTTCAAGAACTGGTAGACCGTTATAAACTCCCATTAACATTGTTTGCATTGGGCTAATTGTTGGCATCTGTGTTTATCCTCCTTATACGTTTCTAAAGTTGTATCCTGTTGTTACTTCTTCAACATAGATACCATGATTTTCTGCAAGCTGTAAGCTTGTGAAGTCTGTTGCTGTTACTGCTGTTCCTGCTGACCAAGTTAGTGATCCATCATCAAGTACATATCCTTGTGCTATTTCTGCTGCTGTTGCATCTCTATATGTATATGTTGCACTTCCTATACTTCTCCAAAGTCTGAACCCTGTTGCTTGAGAAACAGTTGGTAATGTTATTTTAACAGTCTTTTCTATTGCTTTTCCTGCTACTTCTACTTTACTCGAGAATAGTCCAGTTGTATCAGATACCACCTCTACTGTTGAAGTTGTTCCAGTTGTTGAGCTTGTAACCTTTACAGGTGTTGAAGCTGTAGGAGTTGCTGTTGTTGCTCCCGCAAAAGTCATTGCTGCTGCAAAAGCTGCGTAACTTGCAAAAGCTCCCGCTCCTGAGTAGTCCGCTGTAAAGCTGTATGGAGTTATTACTCCATCAATTTTCAAAGTAACTACTTTTGGAGTTACCGAACAATTTCCTAATAGTGTGTTTATTGCTCCGTAAGTTGCATATGTGTTTCCACTTGCATATCCTGCTGTTGCAACATGTGTTGTTACTGCTGTGCTTGCTGCCGATACCGTTGTAGTACCGTTATCGTTTGTTGCTGCCGCCTTGTATTCGTGTGTTGCTGCTGTTAATGTTCCACCTGCTACTAATTCAGTGACAGGAGCACTTGGAGTTGACATTTCAGCATCAGATACTATAAAGTCGATACCTACAAGTTTGAATCCATTCACTGTTCCTTCTGCAAGCATATTAACTTCTACATCTGCTGAAGTTGCATCACCATCATCAAGTGCTACTCTTACAAATCCTGCCGTTGATGTTGTTTTTACTAATTTCATAGATCCAGTGTCAAATTTAAAACACTGTCCTTTTACGAATGTTCCTTCTCCTGACTTTACAATTCCAAGAACTTCTTTTACACTTTCCCTTACAAGCTCTTCTGCTGCTGTGTAATTTACTGTTGTTATTCCATACATTCCGTTACCTCCCTACTATATATTTTTATATTTGTCCTTTACTTCTTGTGCTATTTCTGCCATTTTTTCGGCATCTGTTTTGTTGTTAGATTTTTTAGTTACTATTTTAAAATCTTCCGTTGAGAACTCTTGCATTCCTTCAAGTTTTCTTTTCATTCTTTCAGCTTCTCTTTCTTTTGTAGTTCCGCTTTCGTCTGAGAACTCTAACATTTCTTTCTGTGAAACAAGTATCTTTGCGTATTTTTTCATCGGTTCTTGATAAGCAGGAAAAACCTTTTCGTCAATTATCTTTTCTAACTCCGAGTATTCCTTTTCTTGTCTTGCTATTTCTGCATATTCTGCTTTTACTTCTGCTCTGATTTCTTCCTCAGTTTTTTGTTTTGGTTGTTCTGCAAATTCAGCTTTTAACTCTCCGAAAACTTTTAGCTTATCTTCTTTTGTTTCTAGTTTTGCGTAACTTCCATAACCCAAAGCAATTTTCATTTTGCTTTTTTCTTCCTCTGTTATAGTTCCCATGACTTCTTCGATTATAGACGATTTTTCATCTATACCAAAACCAGACTTTTCAACTAAATGTTCTATAAGTTCTTTTTTTTCTTTAGTTGTCAATTCTGTTGAACTATCAATGCTCATTTTTAACTCTTCTAAGGTCAACTTTTTTACCTCCTCTATGTTATTTTGTATTGCATACTCTATTATTATATCAGAATTTTCAGAAAATGCCAAATCTGATTTTGATAGACTGTCAATGTACTTACAAGCAGGTTCAGCATATCCCAAAAGTGCAAGATGGTCAATGCTTCCATCTGCTCTGAATCCTATTGACATATTATTATAAGCACCTTCTCCGACTATAATATTTCCAAACTCATTTAGTTCTACATTTCCCGCTAAAAAGTCATCTAACAAGCTAAAGTCTTTTACTGTACCAGCTCTAGGTATAGCAGTTCGTGGTATTTTGTTCTTTAACCAGTCCCCGACATGTCCTAAAATTACAGGTGCCCCACCGACCGTTTTAGCAATTGCATCTTTTATATCTTGTATGCTTACATTGCCTTGTACATACTGCCCTGCTTGGAATATTTTCTTTATCATATTTCCTCCTTATGTGTATTTAAAAATTTTAGTTTTTGTACACATATTTAATTTAGAGGTTCTAATGCACGGAAAAGGTAAAAATCCAAAAGCTATTACTAAAATTAATAAATCTACCCAACCTTCAAAATCCATACTTTTTTCAGAGTTTGGAATTATATTACGTTTGCATTTTCTCATATTATCCCCTCATTAATATATTTTAAAATCCACTTAATATATTTTATTTTGTTCTTTTCGTTTATTCCTAAATAACGCCTTTGCGGTATTGATATAGAATGTTCTCCTATAGTTGACCATTTATAGCTAGTAGATTTTCTTTTACTTGAAAATCTACCGTTTTTAAAATAGTTTTTTCTGCTTTGTGCTAATTTGTTTATCTCTCCACCGTAATTATGTATAGCCGCATAAACAACCTCTCTACCTGGTGCTACATAAGCGGTATTCGGTGTGGTCTGTGCATTTAAAGAACCGTACAAAAGACTTTTATCCCTCAAAATATTATCAGGGTTTCTACCTCTTTTAATTTTAGCTTTCTTTGTTTCCTCTGCAAGTTCTCGCCACGGTGAACCATCCGGATCTTTTTTTCCTTTAAAATTCTTTTGAGTTTCTTTTAACATATCACTTGCAATTTTATCAAGAATCGGAGCTTTATTTTCTGATCTTTGCTTCATGGCTTCAAATCTAGCAGTTAGTCTTGAAAAGTCGGTTTCAATTCTAGTTTCCATTTATTCACCCATCAATTCGTTTATTATCTTTGCATTTTCTTTTATTGCTTTTTCTTTATCTTTTATAAGTGAAGTCATTGTGCTTTTTTCCGAAGTCTTTGGATTTCCTGCAAAAGACGTTGTTTGGAATTGTTTGTATACATCTGTTTGTTTGTCTGCATCTCCTGATATAACTGTCAAGTTATCTTCTATAATGTCGTCTTGACTGTATGCTATTACTGAACTTCTACAATTGTAATGAGAAGGAGGATATATCTCTTTCCATATAGGGTCGTCGCTTCTATAAACCTTGTCGTTCAATTGCGTACAAATTTCAGTTGTTACCGAATCCATCAAACTATTATACTGCCAATACGGAAAATTAACTGCTTGCCTTTCTTGTCTTTCAAATCTTCCTGCACTATAGGCATTTTGAACATTAGTTCGGTAAACTGTTTCCGTATAACTTCCACTGTTTGTTATTCCTAAAGAGTTGTATAAGTCCATATTAAAAGTTTTAGTCCATTCTTTGAAGCTTATACCTTCTTTCAAGCTGTGTATCAAATCATTCTGCATTTTCTTTGTAAGTTCTAAAGATGTGGATTTCTTTACCCAGAAATATTTTTGTGCATTTGCTGCTGTTATTTCTTCAATATCATCATACAAAGAAGGTATTTTTTCTTGCAAATATTTGATTGCTTCGTCATAGGGTAGATTAAATAAATCTATTGTTTCCTCATTTGCAAACTCTTTTACTTTTGACAATTTGCTTTGATTGATTATATCAAGCTGTCCTTGCAAGTTCGCTATTGTCAAGAACTGTAAAAACTCTTTTGGAAAAACAACATTTATTTTATTCAAGTCGTTTATGTTCTTTATTTTTTCCACTTCTGCAATCATTGCCTCGGATAGCGGGTCAACTACTTTTTTTTTTACAATATTATCATCAATACTTGTATATACTCTATCAAGCTGTGCTTTGTCAAGTGCTTTCTTTTTAGATTGTACGGTTTGTGCGTATTCTTTTGAAAATGCCATTCCTTGAACCTGAACTTCTTTCTTTGATAAATACTCAATCGGTATTCCTAAATATTCTGAAACATATTCAATTGAAACGTCATAGTTTTCTGAAACAGTTTTTATTATATTGGCTTTTTCTTGTGTTACTTTTACAGTAAGACTTTCATCCTCTGGGTTTGTAAGTTCATAATAATAGTTTTCTGAATCGTAACCGTAAAACACTGAATCTATGTAAATCAATTTTTTAAATTCATTTTCTAAGAAAGCTACATGACCTCTTATTATATCTTCTCTTACTTCTTGATGCGTCTGCGAAGCTGCATAACTTCCAGAACTTCCCACGTCCTGCGTTAATGTTCCACCTAAGAAGTATTTTGATATTTCTTTTTCAATCCAGTTTTCAAGTGCTAAATGTACGCTTGTATCAAGGTCGGTTAAAGGTACAAATCCAAAATCTTTATTATAACCTTGCGAACCGTTTGCTCTGGCAGGTATAGGTATTACCGTTTCGTTACTTATGTTACTTGCATCATCAATCAATGCCGTAATCGTATCTTCGTCACTGTCAGGATTATAAGTAAACCACGTAATAACCCCACCATATTTTTTTATTATAGAGTTAACTGCTTCAACTGTATTTTCTTTTATTGCGAACAATTTTAATAACGGCTGAAAGTCTGTTTTTCCGTAATATTCTACGTCATCAGGGTCATTCTGAGATATTATAGCTTTATAAAATGGTACTGGTGTCATATCGAATGTATGATACCAAACGTATTCATTGTCCTCTAGTCTTAAATCAAAATAATCTCTTAGTTGTCTTTTTATTCCTGTTATATTGTAGTTATCTCCCCAAAGAACCTCAGTTACCGAAAATCTAAACCATTTACTTTGCATTGTCCAATCAATTAAGCTGTTAAAATCAACTTTTGAAAGTCTTGCGTTTATTTCTTGTATTTTTCTATCATTTTCATTTTTTGATTTTAGAGTTAATTTTCTTCCTTGAATTTCTTTAACGATTGTATTTATTGCCGACCTTATATCAACATCATTATACATCTTAGTTAAAGTTTCGTCTGTCGCTTCTCCAAATAATACCCCGCCCATAAAGTTACTTATTGCCAAATTTATAGCGAAATTTTTTCTAGTTTCTTCCTGCGTTGGCTTAGTGTCTATCTTTTCCCCCTCCTTCCAAATCCGATTATGCCTATTTCTGTCGAATCATTTTGAACCATTATACCCGCATTACTTACCGTATCAACTATATCATCATGTCCAGCAAAAGGAAAAGAAGCTATTTCCTCTTCAAAGTCTGCCAACCAATGAGAATTTTTTCTATGATATACTTTTTTATTTTCGTAATAAATTGATATTATCATTGACCTTGTTACTTTATCTGTATCTGCTTGTAGTGCTTTTATAGGCAATCCATCTCTTATTCCTTGTTGAATCAATCCTGTTCCGCTCTGTTTATCTTCTATTCCTATTATACGGTGATTGTATCTATTATAGATATTTAAAAGTGTCCTATATTGGTCTGGTATCTCTATTTTTTCTTTATATATATCATAAAATAAAATGTCTTTTTCAGGAGTAACATAAAAAGTATTAAAAACCGTATAATCATTAATTTCTTTAATTTTTGTAGCAGTATCTACTGACATGAAAAGTTTACACTCCGATTTCATAAACTTTCTAGTACCTTTTTCGTTATCAAGAAAAAATGTATTTCCATCATCGTAAAAATATTGAAAATGTTGAGCTTTAAAAACGCTTCCGGTTTCATTTGCAGGGCTTTGTTGATAAAGAGCATTAAACATTATAGAACCTAAAGTTCTTTTAATTTCTAATAATGATTTTATGGGGTATCTATCTGACCATAACGCTTCTCCTTTTTCTCTTTTTAAAATATCATTATCATCTGCAATGGCTTTTATTTTTATTTCTTCCCATTGTTCTCCGCCTTCTTCAGCTTCTTTCAATAATCTTCCCGCTAAATCGTCAGCGTGCCATCTAGTCATTATTAATATAATAGAACCTTCGGGAGCTAGTCTTGTTCTTAATACCGATTTATACCAGTTCCAAACTTTATCCCTTTGCAATTTGCTTTGTGCCTCTTCCCAATCTTTGTGAGGGTCATCTATCAATGCAACCCTTGCACCTTTTCCAGTTAAACCTCCACCTATTCCTGAAGCTTTTACAGTTCCACGTGTTCCTTGTAGTCCCCATTCGTTTACAGATTGTTTATCAGCCGCAAGCTTTATACCGAAAATTTCTTCGTGTTCTTTTAATGTATTTCTAGCAATCCTTGAAAAGTCATTAATCATTTCTTGAGAATAACTAGCCATTATCAATTCATCATTCGGATATTTACCCATAAACCATGCAGGGCTTTTTTTTGTTGTTATCTCGCTTTTACCATGTCTTGGAGGTATTGATATTATAAGTCTTTTTATTTTACCTTCAAATACTTTTTGTACTTTATCTGTTATAAACTCAATATGTTTTGCAGTCTTATAATTTCCACGACCATCATATATTAAAAAATCCAAAAGATTTCTTCTTGCAAGTTCCTTTTGTGCTTCTCGTTTCATTAATTCTTTTTTTGCCTTATCCTTCAAGCTCTCCATTTGCCAACCGCCTCAATTCTTCATCAGTTAGTTTTGAAAAATCGTCACTTTCAATTTTTAATTTCCCAGAGTGTTCGGTTTTATCTATAATCCAACCTTCCATTTTTGCAATCTTCTCGGATATACTCGCAACTGCTTTTAAGTCCGTTTCTCTTATATACTTCTCTTCTTGATACACTCCAAAAGTGCAAGGCGTGACAACTATTTCTTCTTCTCCCATTGCCATCTTAAAAGCTTTATTCATTTTTCGCAACATTTCAGCTTTCGTCATTATACTTTCTTTTTCTTCTTGTTCTTGTATTTTCTTCAACTCTATTTCAAACTTTTCCTTCTTTTCAAGATACCTTGTTTTTACCTTGTTATCAGATAAAAGCCTTGATGCATGTTCATCAACTGTTTTTTCTTTCCATTTTTTACTGTTCGGAAACGCTTTATAATATGCCTGTCTCTGCGTCATCCCCTCTATCAAATAATTTAAAAACTTTTCAATGTTTTTTTCTCTTGCAGAACTAAACATCTATACACCTTCTTTCTCTCTTTTTAATCTTTCTTCATTCTTTTCCAAAAGTCTTAAAAAACACCCTGAGCACAATCTACCTTTTGACGTTTCGTAAACCCGATGTTCTTCAACTTCTATTATTCCACATTTACATTCAAAACTAAATTTTTCTTTTTCTTTTTTACCATATCTTCTTTCTTCCATATAATCACCTCAAACTATTAATACCTTTAATAATCTGTTTTGTCAATATTATATATTTTTTATATGTATAAAGTTGTATTTATTTATTTTATATATACTATTCCGTTAGCTCAAATCCAAACAAAATCGAAGCCTTTTCGTTAAATTCTTTGATTGTTTCAAATATGCAACCTTTTCCAATCCACGCAGATAAGCCGGAATCATTTTTATTATCACGTTTTTGTATTAACCAAGTTTGTTTCTCTACTCCTTGCGTTATAAAAATTTTCCCAACATTATAAAAACTTAATTTAACCTTTGGAAGTTCAATTTTTTCAAAGTAATTACTAAAATAATCGTCAATAATTTTTCCATCTTCTGAAGACCCTATAAATTCAATACTATTTTTTACATCTTCCCAACTTTTACCATCTTTTAAGTTATACACCTTCACCATCTCCTATTTTTTATAGGAACACGCTTCACAGCGAATCTTTTTATTTTATTCTGTACTTAGGAACTGAAACAGGTAGGCAGAGTTATTCTCCTATGTAAGAAGAATAAAAAATATCTGTACCTTTTCACAGTTTACAGTATAGTTTTCGTTTTAGGAATAATATTGTAATGCTCCCACAATATAGTTTTTTAACTGTCCTAAATTCTCTGAGTTTCCTCAAGCATCTATCCAAGCCCCACCTAATTTATTTCTCCCCAGTAGTCGGGTAAACCTTCTCGCAGGCTCACGATAGTTTTTTAAGTGTTCTCCTGAAATAACCACTGTAATAAATTTATATAAAATCAAACTTATACAGTAATACCTTTTAAAAGTTAAAAAGTCAAATATATAATATATATACTTATAATCTATACCTATTGGTATACAAAACAATGTTTTTTATATTTTTATTCAAGTGCATTATACCACATTTCATTCAAAACTTCAACAAAATCAATAAAAAAAGCCCTATATAAGCAGCTTTATTTTTCGTTTTCTAATTGTTTTTTTCTTATACTTCCATTGGTATTTATACCCATTTCTTTTCTGGTAGGAACTCCGTTTGCTTTTCTCCATCTTTCTACTATAGTCTGTATTGTATTTATACTTACATCAGTTGCACAACTTATCTCTAAAAAAGTCTTATTTTTTTTGTACATATTTATTATTTTTTCAAGCTTCTGGATGCTAAAATTACTTCTTACCCCTTCGTAAATATTATACCTTTTATTTACAGTTTCAACCGAAAATTTTCTCTTAAGATTATCAATTCCATTTTTCTTTTCAAGTTCTTTTAACAATCCTTTTCTTTCTATTTTTTTAATTTCTAAAATTTCAATTATTACTTTCTGTTCTCCGGATAAAGTATAGTTTATACACTTTTCTTTCTCAAGTTCAGTCAAAATTTGTAAAATCTCTATATCGTATTTTATCTTGAATTTTTTCTTATTAAAGCTTTTAAACTTTTCCAAAGCACCTTCTTTTGTCATTTAAAAACCACCTTTTTAGTTTTTATCTTCTGCTTTCTATTTCTTCATCAAGCTTATTTTCTAACTCTCTATTAAGATACCATATAGCTTTTTTTAAATCTTCCTCTTTTTTACCTTTGCTTTCACATCTAAGTATATATTTTATTGCATTTCCTAGATTGAAATTTAGGTTAAAAGCTTCTATAACATCAATTGCCTCAATTCCATTTTTATTATAATGCGAAGGGTGATTTACTGTTTCTATTTTCTTATGTAACTCCTGCTTAATTTCTTCTTTAGTTTCAGGAACATCTATAAACAAGTCTTTTGTAAAAATACCTATATGCTCAAAATAAATACTTGTCAAACCTCTTTTAAAAGTTTTTCTTATGTTGTAAGTATTATCGTTCCTATCTTCTGCAAAATATTCACTTCCTAATTCTAAAAATCTTTCTACTCCTGCATTGTATACGCATTTAACTTTCTTCAATCACATCACCCCTTTTATATCTTTTAAAATTCAATATATCTTGTATTTCAGACAATTCTATCTTTGCAACAAATGCCATGCCTGCGGCAGCTTGCATCAAGTCCCCTATTTCTTCTTTTAAGTTTTCTATATCAGTATATTTTTTTAGTTCGTTAAACTCTTCCTCGACTTTTTTTAATTGTTCTTCTAAGTTTAGAATATCATAGAATTTTAGTTTTTTTAAATTCTATAGTATTATTATTTTTAATTATAAACGAAACATCAGGAGCTTTATTTTTTCTTAACTCTCTTAAAGTTCCTATTGTTTCTTTTAAAAATTCTTTTGAATCAATATATCTTCTTTTTGGCTTTTCTTTTCCAAACTCTTCTTTATTGTTTATAATACTCATTACTTCACCTCTTTAATTTTTATTTTTTAAACTCTTCGTTTAACTCAAAAGCTCCTGTTGTGGTTGAATAATATCCTATTTTATATTTTAACGCTTCTTGTCTGCTGAACTGTATATTATTGTTTCCAAGTGTAACTATCATAAACCCTATAATTATACCAACTACAAGCGTTATAATACCTAAAAATTCATCCATTTCTACTTCACCTCTTCAAATCGTATTTTTAAAAACTCTCTTAACTCTCCATTCACTTCAATTATATACCCATCTCTTGTAGTTGCTTTTACTTCATAAATCTTATTCCTTTCAAGTCCTTTTGTGTAGCTTATATTAACGCATTTTACCATCATTTTGACACCGCAAAATCAATTATGTACATCACTAGAAAACTTACTGCAAACACCGCAAAAGCTTCTGATATTATTCTAAAATTACTTTTTATTTTTTTACTTTCTTTGTTTATTAAAATATCATTGTCAATCAATTCAGCTTTAGCGTTTAATCTTTGTCTGAAAAGGTTGTGAATTATAAATCTTTCCGGATATTGTTTTTCAGTTTCTGCGTTACCTCTGTCCATACCTAAAATCTTGTAAGTCCTGTAATATATTTCGTTGCTCATTTGCAACCTCCTTTAATCTAGTTTATATTCTGCTACATCTTGATTTTTTAGTTTATCAGGAACTATATATTTTCCGCAATTTGTGCATTTATAACAATCTTCTGTTATTTCCTTAAACTCTTTACAACCACATTTTTTACAAGTCATCCAGCAACCTCCACAACAAAATTAATAAATTTGTCAATATTATATTTTGCGTATTTTAGATTTTTTATTACTTCTTTATCAAGTTTTTTCATACAGTTTAAAGCTTCTTCTATCTGACACAATGCAAGGTTAATTATACTCAAATCCTGAAGTTCTTCATCACTTGACACATGAACTTCTTTTGCACAAACGGTCATTGTATAGTGCTTGTCAAGTCTATTTTTCATCCCGCTAACTTCAGATTTATCAAAATTAATATATCCGTTTCTATCCTCATACCATTTCAAGACTTTTTTCAGATATGTTCTTCCTGTTTTAAGATTGTTTATCATTTCTGGTTTAAAATAAATATCGCTTTTTAAGTATTTTTCAATTCTGTGCATGCAGGTTATAACAGATATCAGCATTATCTTTTCGTTTCTAGTCATGTTACACCTCTAAAAGCTTTTTTATCTTGCTAATAATTTCCGGTCTTTGCTCTTCAATGCAAGCGTATATCCAAGTAACTGAGTACCCAAGTTCAGCACATAACCACTTGAAGCTCTTACCTTTCTTTATTAACCCTATTTTTATTTCTTCATACGTCATTTTTTAACCTCCTATTTTTATTTTAACTACTTTACAAGTATACACTTTTTATTTATAAATGTCAAGTTATTTGTTTTTAAAAAAGAAGTTTTTAGGCTTCTTTTATTAAAATTTCAACTCTCGGAACTAAGCTATAATATTTTTCAGCTGTAACTTTTACAATTTGCGAATCATCGTCATATGCTATTTTATTTAGTGCATCAGCAACTATTTTTATTATATTGTCAATATCAGGTTTTTTAGTAGGTCTTATTCTACAATTTTCCATTTCTATACAGTTTTTTTTACTTGTACTTTTAGGTATAGAGAAAAAAGCCATTACCTGCATTTCAAGTTCTCCGTTTAATTTTTCTTGATTGCTTATTGCAAACATTTCTTTTATAAGAGTTTCATAATTTACGGTTTTTATCGGTGTATAGCTTCCGTATTTTGTAGTTCTTGCTCTTGCTTTTGCAACTGGTTCACCTAATATTCTTAATTTTATCACTCTATAACCTCCAATATTTATGATTTTCTTTCGTGCATTCCTCGGTATTTACAATTTTAAATTTATCTTTGTTCGGGGCCATCAAGATTATTCGTAAACATTCTTGATTATTGCAGTTACTACAGTTTTTTAGCTTTTCAATTTGTTCTTTTAGTTCATTGTTTTCAGCTTCTATTTTTTCAAAATTATCTAAACAATATTGCAATCTATCTCCAACTTTTTCAGCTTCATAATAATTTAAAGTTTTATTATTAACTAGAAATTTTACCTCTGCTCTAACTTTTCCATAAATTCCTATATCAAATATTTTTAATCTAAAATTTATTGGTTTACCATTTACAATTATTGTCATTTTCATCACCTTCTTATTTTATTTTAAATCCTTTATAGTTAGTTTTATAATTTTATTAGTTTTTTAATACTTAACTCCGCAAAACGGGCAATAGGTGTGTAAAATTAAAGTTGTATTAACTATTTTTCTTTTGCCTTTAATATGTTCTGTTTTTATAGAACTATGAGTTTTTCCACTTATTAAATCCCATTCTTGAAATTTAGATAAATTATTCTCGACTTTTTTATATTCGGCTACTTTTTCCTCTAAATTTTTTCTACATTCGCACATTTTTAAACCTCCTTTTAAATAGTTTATAACAACTTTTATTCTTTACTTGAGTATTTTATCAATCTTTGTTTTTAAATCGTTTTAAATTATTTTGTTTTTTATTTTGCATTATTTTTACTATTTTTATTCTATATTAAAATATTCTTTTACTTCTTCAATTGTAAATTCATCTATCAAATTATCCCCAAAGCAATTTTTACAATTTTCTGTTTTTCCGTATTCACTTAAAATATGTTCTACCAGTTCATATTTTTCAATTTCATTTAATTCTTCAAAAATGGCATCTGCCAAATTACTGACATCTACAACAACTCTTCTCATTTCAATCCCTCCCATATTTTCAAAATTTACTTTTAACTTCAAATCCACATCCTAAATAGTACCCAACCTTAATATATATTTCTAGTTTAGAATATCCTATATCATTAAAATCAATCCACTTTCTCCCTTCTTTTTTAAACCAATTAAATATCACACCGTTTTCAAACACCTCTATATATTTTTTATTTTCTAAACTTTCATAAAATTGTTTTATATTAAAATCTTTATCATTTTTATTCAACTTTATTCAATCCCTCCCATATTTTTTCTAACTCAATTTTATTTTCATCTGATTTCTCATAAAATTCATTTACTTCTCTTTCAATCTTGAAAAACTTATTTCTTATCGTTTCGTTTGCAATCAGTCTTGAATCCGCAAAAGTATTTTTTTCTATTTCTTGCATATCTTCGCAACTTATTAACCAGTTTAGCATTTTTTTATAGTCTTGTAAGAGTTTTTTTTCGGTTTCAGTCATTAGAATGGTTCTCCAAATCTCATTACATATTTTTTTAGCTCTTGCAAATCTTTTTCGTAAAATCCTTCTTTTCTCCTAAAATCTAAATGGCTTTGATTAGTTACAAAAGGCACATTGTCGATATAAAATACTTCAGTTTTGATTTTGCTGTGTGCATTTGTTTTTATTTCAATTCTAACATTTGGAGTTATTTTTCTCAAATCTTCTTCAAATCGTTTCATCTACCAAGTACCGTTTTCATATCTTTTAAAAAAATCTAGTTCTCCGAAAAAACTTCGTCTAACTCTTCTTTTAGAATAAAGAAAACATTTCCAA